>SPBP01000069.1 GCA_004525935.1 Lentisphaerales bacterium
CGTCCAATGATTCCCGAGAAATGTTCAATTTCGCCAAGGCGCCTGGCCATCGTCCGCTCGGCTGTTACGTCACGAAAAGAGACGAGTGCGCCGGCCTGTTCACCGTCCGGACCGGTGATGGGGCTTCTTATCATCTCGACCTGTTTCCGTTCCCCCGTCATTGTCGCTATGGACATCTCTTCGCGCCTGGCGGAGAAGGGGGGTACGGGCAAATCGCAGAAGACGCACCTGCCACTGCAGAACTTGCCGGGAAAGACCTCATGACAATCCCGGCTCATAACCCGGTCCCGGGAATACCCGGTAATCCGCTCGGCAGCAGCATTGAAGTAGAAAATGCGCCTGTTGGCGTCGTGGGCAATAATTCCGTCACTGATATTGTCAAGTATGAGGCTCGAACAGTGCCTGGATTCGGCAAGTGCTTCCAAGTACCCACGGTTGAAAAAATCGTCCAGCAGTCGCCGTATCGTATCCCGCAGCGAGTTGTATGCGGCGGCGGGGTCCGGCAGATCATCGGAAACTTCGGCAAGGTTCCATCTGATGATCTGAGGACGACCCGGAAGCACAGGGCAGGCCTGAGCCGCGTTTGCTGACAAAGCTATTACGATATCGATATCGAGTTGTGACAGATCCGTTAGAGGGGTGGAGGTTGCCGGGGACAACTCTATGCCGACTTCTGCTGTTGCAGAGAGGGCCGACCGATCAGAACCGGTCTCCGCGGTTCCGCAACTCACGAACTCCGCCTTGCCGGCATGATCGTGGAGTGAAATAGCGTGCGCTATTCGCGCTACGGCTGCACCTGGCGCTGAAAGAAACAGTATCTTCATACCTCTGAGGTTTATACAGACAATCAAGCAGACAGGAAAGCTCAAAAGCCCGGTGATCCCGCAGCGTAGGAAAAATCTATTGCAGCGCCCTTATGGCTGTGAGACCATCCGTGGCCTGTCGTTTGAGTTTTCGCCTAGTCAGATCAGCGCAGCTTCGGTGTAAAGGACTCGCTCCAGGACGTACGGAGATGAACAAACCTCTCATGCTTCTAATGTGCGCTGTGCTGCTGTTCAGGTCGGCAACACACGCTGAAGACGAAGTTCGGACGATCAGCCTGTCTGACTGCATCCGCGCGGGTCTTACGAATAATATCAAGCTGCAAAGCGCGGGTATCGACCGAGCAATAGGACAAGAACAGGCAATCAGCGCTCGGGCCATGCTTGATCCTCGCCTTGCTATGGGAACAACTTACTGGCAGTCGGAGCTTACGGACTCACGGTCGTTCGTCCCTGGCCAGAAGGAGACAGTGGATGTCTCGGCGCGGCTGCAGAAGGCATTTTCCACAGGTACTCGTGCCGAGCTGGGTCTGTATCAGAATCGCTTCAGGGTCAACGAGGGGACGAATTCTCTATTTGGCGGGCTTATTCCGCAGTACTCCTCCGGACTCTCCCTTTCGATGTCGCAATCGCTCATGAAGAATGCCTTCGGGGATATCGATCGTTCCCTGCTGGCATCTGCCGAGCTGGGCTCGGCAATAGCCGGTGCAATCTACTGGCGGGAACGGCAGTCGGTGATGCTGGACGTGGTATCCTCATACTGGGATCTCTATGCCGCCGGCATGAACTACAGGACCGGAATGGAATCGCTCGAGCGGGCACGTAGACTTCTTACGACGAACAGGGAGAGGGTCGCAGACGGTCTCCTTGACGAGACTGATGTTCTTGCTGTTGAGGCACTGATTGCCACGCGCGCAGTCGATGTCCTGGCACTCAGCAACGCCGTCGCCGGCGCAAAGGACGTGTTGCTGAACCTGGTGGAACCGTCGGGCGAACACTGGGATGATATCAGGATCGGTTTTCCTCCGAATCACCGGGTTGCGCAGGAGCATCTGGAAGGAGATCCTGTTGCGGTGGCGCTCGCGAACAGGCGCGATGTGGCTGCGGTTGAAATGCTCGTCGATTTGGCCGAAATGGACCTGCTTATGAAGAAGAGCGTCGCCCGACCTGATCTGCAACTTCTTGGAAGCGTGTCGATTGGTGCAAGCGACTCCGGGCTGGACGACTTGTTTGAATTCAGTGATTCCGGCTGGACGGGAGGGCTGAGTCTTGAGGTCCCGTTGTTCAGGACGGCTGAACAGAGCGCGATTCGACAGGCACGCCTGCAGATGAAGAAAGCGATGAACAATTCCGACTCTCTCAGGAACGCCGTTGAGCTTGAGTGTCGCATGGCAACGCGGGCCCTGGTTACGGGACAGGAACGGGGCAAGGCGACGAAACGTGCAATGGAACTGCAGAAGCGCAAGCTTGATCTCGAGAAACAGAAGTTTGAAAACGAGGGAAGGTCTGCCACGCAATGGGTAATCCAGGCTGAAGACGATGTTTCTATCGCAGAAATGGCCTTCAACCTGGCGATCGCGGAATATGAAAAGAGCGCGGCTCGCTACAGGATGGCAATGGGGCTGGACCCCGTCGCGCTGGATGAAGTCCGACCTGCCAACTTGTCGGAGGAGACCAACTAATGAGTCTTCCTGAGTTCTCCGTCAAGCACAGCGTGTTCGGCAACATGTTCACTCTGATCGTCTTTGTTGTCGGGTTGATAGTGGCAATGACCGCCACCCGCGAGCTGTTTCCGAAAACGGAGCTGGATGTTGTCTCCGTTATGACGACTTATCCCGGAGCCTCCGCCGAGGAAGTTGAGAGCCAGATAACAATTCCGCTTGAGGAGGAAATTCGCGGCATTGATGGCGTCGATAAGTTTCTCTCCGGCTCGATTGAAGGCCTTTCCAGCCTGGCAATAACGGTGGATCCGGATGCCAAGGATGTACAGCGTGTCATCACGGATATCACCCGGCGGATCGATCGGGTGAAGAACCTGCCCGATGGGGCCGAGAAACCACGGATTGATGTTATTGCCACCAGGGCGACGGTGATTCACATCACGGTCGCAGGAACTGCGGGAGAGGAGCGTCTGCGCGAGCGGGCACTGCAGATGAAGGCGATGATTGAAGAAGTAGATGGAGTGAGCATGGTTGAAAAGGTGGGATGGCGTGAGCCCGAAATATGGGTTGAAGCTAACGCAGAGATCCTGATCGAGAAAGATCTCTCCCTCTTCGAAATCATCAACAGTGTGGCGAGGCAGAATGTCAATGTGCCCGGAGGCAAGATCCGCGCCGGCGACTCCGAGGTTGTGCTGCGTACGATAGGTGAGTTCAGAACTCCGGCCGAAATCGAGGACGTGGTGATAAGGTCGAATCCTGACGGTCGTCACATCAGGGTTGGCGACGTAGCGGTTGCTAGGAAGTCATTCGCGGAAGAAACGATACTCTTGCGAGCGGATGGAGAACGGGGCGTGATGCTGTCGGTCATCAAGAAGGATTCCGGTGATACGATCCGCATATCCGAGAAAGTGAGGAAGCTGGTCGACGAGATTAAGCTGTCGTTCGAGAAGGACGTGAATGTCTCAGTGATAGACCTGGAGGCCTATCTGGTGAAGCGTCGGCTCAAGGTGCTCCTGACGAACGGGTTCTGTGGCCTGGCACTGGTGATGCTGGCGCTGCCGCTTCTCCTGAATGTCAGGATCGCGATTGTTACTGCGATTGGCATACCGTTCGCGTTCCTATCGGCAATCCTTGTGATGGGCTACCTGAACATAAGCATCAACATGATGACCATGTTCGGAATGATTCTCGTGGTGGGCATGTTGGTGGATGACGCAATAATCATTGCGGAAAATATCTTCAGGCATATGGAGCAGGGGAAGACTCCCAAGGATGCGGCAATAGCTGGAGCGACTGAAGTGATGTGGCCGGTTACGGCGACCGTACTCACGACTATTGCCGCTTTCATACCATTGATGTTTCTGCCGGGAATTGCCGGGAAGTTCCTGAAATGGGTGCCGATTGTTGTGATCATTACGCTGGGCGCGTCCCTGTTCGAGGCGCTTGTGATCCTGCCGTGTCATGTGGCGGGACTGGTGCGGCCGTTGAAGCGGGACGGGGATGGTGCACCGAAGGGCGTGCGGATGCGTAGTAGCGAGTGGTCGGCTTCGATACAGACCTGGTATGTGGGTGTCCTGAAGAAAGGACTGGCGCATCGCGGGATACTCGTTGTTGGCATGGTACTGGTTTTCTCGGGCGCGGTCGGTTTGGCCGTGTCCGCACTCAAGATCGAGGTGTTTCCGGCTGACCTGATAGACATGTTTACGGTGAAGACAACGGCGCCGCAGGGCACTTCATTGCTGGCGTGTGAGGCTGCCGTGGCGCGTGTCGAGAAGCGGATTCTGGCGACCGTCCGAGAAGGTGAGGTCGACAACATACTAACCTTCGTTGGTCAGCATGATGATCCCCATGTGGTTGCCCTGGGCGGATCGAGATATGCACTGATGCTGGTCTACATGAGGCCATCCGATACTCGGGAACGAAAGGCAAACGAAATCATCGCTGAGCTCAGAACCGCATGTGCCGACATCGAAGGACTGGAAAAGGCAGAGTTTGAAATGGTCAAGGGTGGCCCCCCTTCGGGCAAGCAAATCGAAATCAAGGTGGTCGGCAGGGAATACGTTGAGTTAGACAAGATATCCGAGGAAGTAAAAGAGTTCCTTGGGACAACGGGTTGTGTGGACGTCAATGACGATCATGAGCCGGGCAAGGACGAGTTAACGGTCGATGTAGACAAGCCGGAGGCGGCCCGACTTGGATTAGATGTTCAGACCGTGGCGGTAGCAGTAAGAGCGGGGTTTGCGGGCGCGATTGCCACGGTGATCAGGAGCGCCGAAGAAGAAACGAAAGTGCGAGTAAGGTTGAGCGAAGGAGCACGGGGTAGAGTGGAATCATTGCGGGCGTTGAACGTGCTGAACAAAGCGGGAAAGCTCGTTGCGCTGGACAAGGTGGCAAGATTCGTGAAGGGCCGGGGAGTTACGGGAATCGAGCACTATAACGGGAGCAGGGCAGTGACTGTTACCGCCGCACTGAACGATGATGAGAATGTTACAGTGCGAGAGGTCGTGCGCGACGTAAAAGACAAGTTCGCAGATCTGAGTGCCCGCTACCCTGGTTGCCGTCTTGTCTTCGGGGGCGAATGGGAAAGTTCATCCGAAATGATGTGGTCCATGATACGTGCCTTCGTGATAGCACTTCTGTTGATCTACGCCATTCTTGTCATCCAGTTCCAGTCCGCGTTGCAGCCGTTTGTCGTTCTGGTATCGATTCCTTTCGGTTTGATCGGCGTTGTGCTGGCGCTGATCCTTCATAATAAGCCGCTGAGCATGATGGCGATGCTGGGGATAGTCGGCATGACCGGCGTTGTCGTGAATGACGCGATAGTGCTCGTGACCTTTATTAATGATTTGCGGCGCAAGGGCATGCCTATCGAGGACGCGATTATCGAAGGAGCAAAGAGACGCGTGCGGCCGATCATACTCACGTCGGTTACCACGGTTCTGGGGCTGGCGCCGACAATTATTGGCATTGGCGGCTATGAGCCGTTCGTGGCGCCGGCGGCGATCGTCCTTGCTTACGGGCTTGTCTTTGCGACGTTCCTCACGCTGCTCGTTGTGCCGTGCATGTACAGCATCGGCATGGATCTGCGACGGCTTGTTGCGGGGATTATCGACCGTCGTCCTTCAGGTGCCGAGCCATCTGCCTGACTATTGCTCGGGGTGGCCTACAAGCTTTCGGAAGCCATTCTCATCCAGTATCGGCACGCCGAGCTTCTCCGCCCTGGCCAGTTTGGAGCCCGGGTCTGATCCAGCCACTACGAAACTCGTCTTCGCAGATACGCTCGAAGAAACACGCCCGCCAGCTCGTCGTATCAGGTCGGTTGCCTCGTCTCTAGTCAAATCGGCAAGCGTGCCGGTGAGAACAAAGGTCTTGCCGCACAGAGGCCCGGCCGAGGATTGAGAAGATGCAAGCCGCTTCATGTTGACGCCGCTTTCGCGCAAACGTTTGATGAGGACGCGCCGCGGCGGGCCTGACAGAAAGTCGTGGATGCTTTTTGCAACGATAGGGCCGACATCCGGAGTCTTTTCCAGATTTTCGACTGATGCCGACATAAGCACGTCGATGTTCTCGAAGTGTTCTTCGAGCCTCTGCGCCGAAATCTGGCCTACATGTCGTATACCCAGGGCAAAAATAAGGCGCCAGAACTCTCGTTGGCGGCTTGCACGTATGCCGTCGATAAGATTGTCCGCGGACCTATCTGCCATGCGGTCGAGGCCGGCAACGTCTTCTCGGTCGAGATCGTAGAGGTCAGCAGGGCTCTTGACGAGACCATTGTCCACAAGCTGTTCGACGAGAACTTCGCCCAGACCTTCGATGTCCATAGCATTGCGCGCCGCGAAATGGCGAAGCCAACTCTTTATCTGGGCGGGACATTGAAGGTTTTCGCAGCGGGTCGCAACCTGGTTTTCGAGGCGAATCACAGGGCCAACGCATACCGGGCATTCGGACGGCATGCTGAAGACGAGCTCTTTGCCGTTACGTGCGTCGGCAACAATCTGTACAATTGCCGGTATTACGTCACCCGCTTTCTCAACAATAACACGATCGCCTATCCGAATATCTTTGCGATGTATCTCATCCATGTTGTGAAGAGTGGCACGTCGGACGACAGAACCAGCGATGCTCACCGGTTCCAGCTCTGCGACCGGTGTCAGCACGCCCGTCCTGCCAACCTGAACCGATATGTTGATCAGCCGGGTCTCCACCCGTTCAGGTTCGAACTTGAAAGCCGTCTCCCATCGCGGGCTCTTCGCAGTGGAGCCCAGAATGCCGCGTAGATTGCGTTGGTTGACCTTGATTACCGCACCGTTGGTCCCAAAGGGGAACCTTCGCCTCAGTGAGTCGAGTTCGTCGAGGCGCTCGATTACACCGTCGATTGCAGGGGATTCCCAGTAGGTCGGAGACGTTGGGAATCCGAAGGACTTCAATCTCTCAAGGAGCTCTGCCTGGGTCGCTATCGGGATATCCTGAGGGCGAGCGATCTCGTAGAACACGGCATCGAGTGGCCTCTTCGCGACAATACGGGAATCAAGCAGCTTCAGTGAACCAGCAGCCGCATTTCGGGGGTTGGCGAACGGCTCATCGCCGGCTTCGTCCCTTACTGCATTGAATGCGGAGAACCCGGTCTTAGGCATAAAGACTTCGCCTCGGACTTCCAGAAGAGCCGGCATGGACTTTGTCCGAAGAAGGCGCAGGGGAATCGAACGGATTGTGCGGATGTTCGCGGTGATGTCATCACCGGTAACTCCGTCGCCGCGCGTACTGCCGATGGTCAGTAAACCATTCTCATAAACCAGAGAGACCGCGACGCCGTCGATCTTTGGCTCGACAACATACGTGAAAGTGCGATTCCCAAGCACCCTCGACACTCGAATGTCGAATTCTCTAAGTTCGTCCTTCGAGTAGGTGTTTGAAAGGCTCAGCATGGGGACAGCGTGTTGAACAGGGGTGAATCCGGGCAATGGTTGACCACCGACTCGCTGAGTAGGGGAATCCTCGCTGACGAGATCAGGGTGCGCATGCTCGATCTCTTCCAGCCTGTGGTATAACGCATCGTACTGCCTGTCTGATATTTCCGGGGCGGCCAGAACGTAATACAGATGGTTGTGGCGCTCGATCTGCTCGCGGAGACTGATGATCTCTCGGCTGGCCTGCTGTTTGTTCATAGAATAGCGCATTACCGGGCAGCGCGTCAAAACATGATCAGGTCATACGTGACATACAACCACAGAGCTATGATCGCGGCCCATTTCAAGAGATTGATGAAATTGGCAATCGGTGAAACCTCACGACGTCTTCGCACTGACGCGGCATTCTGTCTTTCAGCAGCAGGTGGCTTGACGGTACTCAGGGATCCCGAGCCTTCCTTCTGAAGGTAGATCTTGGCGTTCCTGACTTTCTTTATGTCGGCCTGGACCTCCGCCCATGAAGTCTGGCGGTCCACAAAATCCTTCATCATCATCTTCGTTATCAGGGATGCCAACCCGATTGAAATCTGTGGTCTGACGTCGCGGGGATTTGGGATCTGCTCGTGCAGGTGGCGAAACATCGTCGACTCATCCCATGAACCTTCGAACGGTGGGCAGCCGGTTGCCATGTGATACAGAGTTGCGCCCAGTGAGTATATGTCCGTTCTGTAATCGAGGTTGGTCGATCCTCGAACCTGCTCAGGAGACATGTAATTAGGAGTACCGAGCACTATCACTCGCGTCTCGCCTGTCGTCTCGTCACGAATCTTCGCGGTCCTCGCGAGTCCGAGGTCTGAAACCATCGCTGTGCCCGATTTCGGCAACAGAATGGTGTCGGGCTTAATGTTAGCGTGGAATAAGTGTTTCTCGCCCCAGACATAGTCAAGAGTACGAGCTATACTTTGTGCGATACTCAGAATCTTGCGCTCGGGAAGCCACTTTTCTTCCTGAAGAAGGTCTACCAGCGGCGTGCCGGCGACGTACTCAGTGACCACGTAAAAGGCACCTTCTTGAACGCCCGCGTCAATGACCTCAACCAGCCCCTTGAGTTTCAGGGCTGCCACCCGTTTCATAGTGTCAAGAACCCTGTCCAGCTCTTCGGCGTCTTCCTTCGAGCCATCGGTATGAAGGATCTTCAGATAGACAGGTCGATGAAGAATAACCTGCTCGGCCTTCCACGTCGTGGCCGTGCCACCTTCTCGTACCTTCTCCAGGTATTCGAATCCTGGTATCTGGACTTCCATCGCTTGCCTCTCTTGTTGGGTGTAGCACGTTAGAGACATTCATCTTTACCACCGCAGGAACGTCAAGTCGACCGAAAAGCTTCGCCGCCTATCACTGAATGAGCTTTGATAAACTGACGCAGAATGAGTGGCTCGCGGCAATGGCTTGCGGATGCCGTGACTGACCAACGTATCACGGTGGACATTGCCCCTTCGTATTGCTACGTTGTGCGGACAATGAAAATTGCTCTTTCTTGCGGAGGTACTGGGGGTCACGCCATACCCGGCGTTGTGGTCGCCGAGGAGCTGAGGGAGAGGGGCCACGAGGTGATAGTGTGTCTGGCGGGGAAGGGGATTGAATCCGCTTCGACTCGAATCTGGACGGGCCCGGTCGTGGCAGTGAGAGCCGGCGGTCTGCCAAGTGGTCTCCCGCTGGTAGGAACTTTTGTTGCAGGCCTCGGGTTATGCCGGACAGTTCTTGAGTGCCTTTCGATAATGAGGCGCGATCGTCCGGACGTGCTGCTCGCGATGGGCAGCTATGCGTCGTTTGGGCCCGCTTGCGCGGCAGGCATTCTTCGTGTGCCGGTTGTTGCACACGAAGGCAACGCGGTGCCCGGCCGTGCGATAGAGTTCATTTCGCGATGGGCCAAGGCTGTGGCTGTGAGCTTTCCGGAAACCGAACGCTTCTTCAAGGGTCGTCGCTGTGTTCACACCGGATTCCCGATCCGGAGTGGAATGGAAAGAGCACAGGCCAGACGTGTTGGCACGGGTCAGTTGAACTTGCTCGTTGCGGGTGGAAGCCAGGGGGCCATGCGGTTGAATGAAGTGGCTGTCGAAGCGGCGTGTCTCCTCAAGGAACGAGGGACGATGTTCAGCATTCTTCATCTCGCGGGGCCCTCGCATGAATCAGAGGTAAGGGCCAGGTATGCTGCTGCGGGCGTGAACGCGGAAGTCCGTGGATTCATGCAGGATATCAAGTCGGCCTATGCTGTCGCAGACTTTGCCATAACTCGGGCAGGTGCCGGGACGTGTTTCGAATTGCTTAACCAACGCGTCCCGGCATTGATGGTTCCCTTCCCGTTTGCTGCGCGCGGTCACCAGTCGGCAAATGCGATGGCCATGCACCGACTCGGTGTTGCAGATGTTATTGAGGAGAGGGATCTGACTGCCGACTGGCTTGCGAATTATCTCGATAATGTCCGTACAAATTCGGTCAATCTGGCAGCTATGAGAAGTGCTGCGGATTCAGCGGCGCACACCTGTGGCAGAGCACTGCTGGCGGATCTCGTCGTAGAGTGCGGCCGAACAACAGCGAAAAAGTAAGAGAAGTCTTACTACCACACCATAAGCAGGGAGCCATCCGCAGGAAGCTGAAGGTGATTCTCATCGCGCAGGATCTTCATCCCACCCTCCAATACAACTTCGAGTGTCCAGTCCGGGCTGTCCTCATTAAGCTGCGAATTCAGGGCCGGCGTGTGTCTTTCGATGTGGCACGGGGAAATCTGCTCGCTCCACGCTGCGACTTCTGCGATGGCTTGCCGCCCGTAGCGCCGAACAACGTCATGAGCTACGGGTGGAGCGGGAGACGGGAATCGAACCCGCGTTACCAGCTTGGGAAGCTGATATTCTACCATTGAATTACTCCCGCATCTGCGGCAATTCCGTAACCTGAAATATGACTATCATACTGCACCATCTATTGCCACAATAAATCCGTGCAAGGACAAGGCGATTTGAGTTCGGGGATACGACATGAGTGAACCGTGGCTATACGGCGCGCCACCGCACCCGTGTGCTCGCAACGCTCTGCGCTGAACTGAACGCGACGGCGACCACGTTTCCTGGCAC
>SPBP01000176.1 GCA_004525935.1 Lentisphaerales bacterium
AAACAGTCTATGTGAATTGACTATCGTCCGACGCTCGCCATCACTGTTGGGCATATCTTCGGAGGGAGGCTGAAATGCGCAGGTATCTGATATCCTCAATGGTTCTCTTTGTGATCGTAAGTTGTGTGTTCCCCGTCACCACGGAGGCGGCGGGTTCCTCACGGCTACCGGCAGGCAGGACTCCCTACATCTACGTGGTGGGGGTGCCGGAGTTTGATGGGACGATCAAGTATAAGCTCATGAGCAAGGAAGAAGTTGACGAGATTGAAGCGACTTACAAGATTGAGGGGCCACTGGTCAGAAAAGCTTATGATGATGCGAAGAAAGAGTGGGAAAGCCGCGAGCAAGAAGGTCGAAAGAAATCGCGCTTTCCATTAAGGAAGCCCCGGCCCCGGAGTGTTGACGATGTGGGGAAATACAAGGATGTCAGCCGTGCCGCGGAGAAGGCCAAAGAGATGAATGACAAGGAAGGCTCGAAAGGCGGGGAAGCAGAGCAGAAAAGGAATAAAGAGATCGAAAATATGTCCGAGTCCCGGCTTGAAAAGTACAAAGCTGAGAAGGACCAGGAAGAAGAAGCCCTGAAGCTGTTCGAGGCCAAGCTCGACACGCTTGTTTCGGCAGAATACGACAAGCAGAAGGCGAAGAACTGACTTCGGGACTACTGATAGAGGATAGAGGATAGAAGGCTGCCGCCCTTCGACTTCGCTCAGGGGCTTCGTCTGCCGACTACGGCGTGACAAGTCGGCGGTTGCATCAAGAGTCATTCATCGATGCGTTTCACGGCGGTGACTATGCGGTCGTGCCCGGCAAGGTCCTTGGCGACGGTTACGCTACCAAAGCCTGATGACTCGAGAATTTCCGTGACGCACCGGGCCTGATCGTGTCCGATTTCGAGGAACAGGAACCCATCAGGCTTGAGCAGGATCCAGGCATCAGGGATAACCTGGCGAAGAACGTCTAGTCCATCCGACCCGCCGTCGAGCGCACGCCTGGGTTCGAAGTCGCGAATGTGAACGGGCAGCGTATTCCATTCCTCTGTGGAAACATATGGCAGGTTTGCTACAACGGCATCGAAGGTGTCGGGCTCGAGTGAATCGAGAAGTTCGGTGTCAATAAACGCAACTCTGTCTTCGGCCCGTGCCTGCGCGCGTTGTCGGCGGCAAGCTCGAGTGCACGGGCATCGGAGTCTATGGCGACGTATCTGCCGTCGGGTCGCTCGAGACAAAGCGTTATGACAATGCATCCGCTGCCGGTTCCAAAATCGGCTACTACAGGCGGCTGGCCCGAACCCCACAACTTCTGCTCGTCGATTACACGGCGTGTGAGTGTTTCGGTTTCGGGACGGGGTATGAGTGCGCGCTGATCGACCTTGAACGTGCGGTCCATGAACTCGGCTTCGCCTATGACATATTGGACGGGCTCCCCGGCGGCAAGACGCTTGACTCCTCTTCGCATGGCGGCAAGCTGGGTATCAGTCAGTGCAGAATCGAATCGGACATAGAGTTCGAGTCGCCTGCACCTGAGAAGGCGGGCCATGAGGCATTCGACGGCCGCCCCCGGCTCATAGATGTCTCTTGCCGCCAGGTAATCGGAGGCGGTTCGGACGACTTCCCCTATCGTCCTGGGTGTTAGATTCATGGCTGACCGCGGCGACCGCTTGCCGCGGCGCCCTGCTCCGTTTTCAGTTGCATGTCATGAAGATACAGGGCCTCGAGTAACTGTGCCATCTGACCTTCCATGACGCGGTCGAGACTATGTAGCGTCAATCCTATGCGGTGATCAGTGACTCGATTCTGCGGAAAGTTATAGGTCCTGATCCGCTGGCTTCGGTCGCCGGACCCTATCAACGTCCTGCGCTCGTTGGCCATGCGCTGAGCTTCAACTTGTCGTTGATGATCGAGAACTCGCGCCTTGAGCACGCGCATGGCCTTGTCCTTATTGCGATGCTGGGACCGTTCGTCCTGGCTCTGAGCTACAATGCCGGTGGGCAGATGGGTGATGCGAACGGCTGAATAAGTGGTGTTGACGCTCTGGCCACCGGGCCCGGACGAGCAGAAGATGTCGACCCTGAGCTCATCAGCGGGTATGGCCAGGTCGTCATCCTCATCGACTTCGGGAAACACGGCAACGGTGGCGGCCGAAGTATGTATGCGGCCCTGTGCTTCGGTGACGGGTATGCGTTGCACGCGATGGCCGCCGCTTTCGTACTTGAGCACGCGATAGACGTCTTGACCTTCAACGGAGAAAACGACGTCCTTGTACCCGCCGATCGATGAGCTGCTGGCGTCCATCAGGCCGACCTTCCACTCCCGGGACTCGGCGTATTTCGAGTACATCCTGAGCAGGTCCCCGACAAATAGCGCTGCTTCCTCGCCACCGGTACCGGCCCGGATTTCAATGATGGCATTCTTTGAATCGCTGGGATCCGGCGGGACAATCTCGGCCAGAAGTTTGCTTTCGGCGGTCGGCAACTGGGCCTCGAGTCCGCCGAGTTCGTCCCTGGCAAGTTCCCTGAGTTCTGCGTCTGCTGACGCGTCGTTCATAAGGGCATTGTGCTCTTCAATATCACGACACAGAGCGGTGACTTTGTCGGCAGCGGCAAGCAGACGAGTGAGCCTGGCATGTTCGACGGCAAGCTTGGAGTACTTCTTGATCAGAAGCGACTCCGGGGTTGGACATCTCCTGCTCCAACTGCTGAAGATGCCGCCTGAATTCTTCGATTGTTGATTGATCAACCATGGTCATTCCTCGTCTGACAGCGCAAGGGACTTTGCGTCTACCGCAAAGTCCTGACGCTGCCAGGAAGGTTTCTTCGCAAAACTGATTTGTAATCGTTTGGAAGGAATGTCGCGGCCCCGCGGGCCGCCTTGGCAGCGTGTGTGCTGATGCGCACAAGCTGCCATTCTCCCAAGAAACCTCACCTGGTTTCGCTTTGCGAAACCTACTGGCAGACTGTCGGACTTTGGCGGTACGCCAAAGTCCGACAGTCTGCCAGGCCACAAAAAAGGCCAGACCGGGATTCCCCGAGCTGACCATGGATCACACACTGGACTACTGCTTGCCGTAGCGTTTCTTGAACTGTTCAATTCTGCCGGCAGCGTCGACAAGGGTGGCTTTGCCCGTATAGAACGGGTGACACGAGGAGCACGTGTTGACCTGCATCTTCTTGCGGGTCGAGTTCACCTGCAATACGTTGCCGCACGCACAGGTGATTGTTGCCTCGCTGTACGCTGGATGGATTTCCTTCTTCATGCTCATCTCCATCTATATCAACCGAAAAACGCGGTCACACTATAGCCTTGCCGGTCCGGATGCAAGAGAAAACGGCGTCGAAAGCAGATCCCGCGGCCCGGGGACGGGATGGCGCAGTGAATAATGGATCTGCTTCAGGAGCCGTCGGAGGAGCCGCGGTCGGCTAGCCATTTCCGGGCTATTTCTGAATTAGCGCCGTCTTTCTGGAGGGCCAGGTAGCGCCTGTAGGATTTCCTGGTGGACTCTGTGCGAGTCTCGTCCTGTGAGTAGATGAACCCGAGCAGGAAGTGGGCTTTTGCGAAGTCGGGGTAGATCTCAAGGAGGGAGTCGAGTTCACCTATGGCATTCCCTGCAGAGCCGCTTTCAAAACTGGCGCGCGCAAGCATGTAGCGGGGTTCGGGTTTTGCTGGGTTGATGGCAATTGAGGTCCTGAGCGACTTGATTGCTGCCCCCCATTCTCTTCGCACCATGTGGGTGAGACCAAGGTTGTAGTGCGCAACATAATAGGAATCATCAGAGGCTATTGCCTTCTCAAAGAATGCCTTGGCTTTCGCCCAGTTTCTCTCTTTGTAGTATTCGAGGCCCTGCTTGGTTTCTTCAATTGCGGACATCCGCCGCTCTCGCATCTGTTGCTGCTTCTGGTTCTCAGTCTTGGAGATGGCCTCAAGAATCGACCGGGCCTGTTCTGTATGGGGGTTATCTTCTTCCAGCTTGAGATAACGCTTAAGCAGGGCGGCGGCGTCATCGGGCTTGCCGAGCCACCGGTAGTAAATGATGGCAAGATTATACAGGGCGGGAGGATAGTCGGGATCGAGTTCGAGTGCCTGCCGGAGTCGAGTCCTGGCCTGTTCTACCTCACCGGCATTCATCTTCAGTTTTGCGAGCGCGGTGAACGCCGACGGACCAGGGTTCGCGCCTTCAACTGCCCGGAGCAGTAAGTGCTCGGCCTCGGCGCGCTGGTTTCGATCGGCGATGATATGCGCAATGAATTCGAGGGGCTCGGAATCGGCGGGAAGCAGCAGGACAGCTTTCTCGAAGGCGGCAATGGCCTTATCGGGTTCGTTTGCAAGCCAGTGGCTGACTCCGAGATAGTAGAAGGCGTCACCGTTGCGGGGCTCGGCCTGGACGGTGGCGGCAAAGCAATCGACTGCTTCGCTGATTCGGTCGCCGTTGAGGGCGGCAAGCCCGGCCTCAAAAGGTCCGACTTCCAAGTTCTTACCGCCACCGCAGCCTGCAAGCATGAGGATTGCAGCCAGGATGGGAGCAAGTAACCGCAGATGATGAAAAGCAAACATTGCTGTGTATCTCGAGGCCTGTTCGTACAGGTCACTATTGACCATATCGACGGTAAGCGGAGGAGTCAAGACAAGGGACTACTGAGAGAAGATAGATGATTGAGGATAGAGGATAGCCACACTTGTCCGCCTGCAGGAAAGCTGCACCCCGGGGCAGGCAAAAGGCATCCAGCCTTCGCCCTGCGGGTCTACGGCGTGACGTGCCGTTGAGATGAGATGCTGGGTGCCGGGAGTAGCAGCTTTCCTGACACCCGAAACCTCCATGCCCGCCGTAGCCTCTGGACCTTCGAAGCCTTGGCGGAGTAGGTTGGCGAAGGAGGGACACCCGAAACCTGACACGATTATATATAGACGCCCGGGGATTGGCATTCACAAGGCGGTGGCCATCTGGTAGGCTGCAGGATGATGACAACCTGAGTTGAGAGGCGTATGAATGCTGTTGATATCGGCGTGCTGGTGATCGTCCTCGCAGGAACCATTCGCGGGCTCTACCGTGGATTCTCGGGGGAAATCGCGGCGTCACTCGCTGCGGTGTTCGCGTTTCTTTTCGGTCTGCATATGTCGGGTCCGCTAGGCCGATTCCTGACAGCACACAGCGAGTTGTCGCGTGGGCATGCGTCGGCGCTGACGTTCGTGCTGTGTGTGATCGTGGCACTGGTCGGGATGCTGGCGATCCGAATCCTTCTGAAGCATACGATACGAGTAATCGTGGATAATAAGCAGGTTGATCGGATCGGGGGTTGCGCGGCAGGTTTCGTGAAGGCACTGTCGTTCTGCGCAATAGTGGTGCTGGTGTTGATCATGTGGCCACACCCGTATCTGAACCGGGCGTTCGGCAAACACTCGGCGTTCGGTCGCAGCTTGAAAGCGTTCGTGCCGGAGATTCGGGAGACGCTGGATGATATAGGAGACAGCCTGCGGGACTGAACTGCAGGCACCAAAGGATGGACCACCGGACCACGGGAC
>SPBP01000156.1 GCA_004525935.1 Lentisphaerales bacterium
GTCCGCGAGCGAAGGAGATTCGGGTCGATATTGAATGTTGCCGGATCGATGTCGACGAAGACAGGCGTCGCCCCAAGTCGGACGATCGACCCAACGGTAGCGAAGAACGTGTAGGGGGTGGTTATCACTTCATCCCCCGGTCCGACATCCAGAGCCATTAGGGACAACAACAGCGCGTCCGTCCCCGACGAAACACCGATTCCGTATTTGCAGCCCGAGAATTCGGACACGGCCCTCTCGCATTCTTCGACAACCGGACCGAGAATGAACCTCTGCGACTCAAACACCGCCGCAACGGCTTCATCGATCTCAGACTTGATACTTGTATACTGCGCCTTCAGGTCGAGCAGCGGAACGTTCATGGTTCTCCATCTGAATAGGGATGTCGTTATGCCGTGAATAGTTACGCCATTTGCTCAGATGGATCAAGCTGATAAGCCTGCAGAGGCAAATAGGCCCTTTGAGCGGCGACATTCCTCGGATATCCACTTGCGAGTCGGTCTGTCACCAAATATAATGCCGCCTTTCTTTTACGAAATCAGGATCGGCACAAGCAGTCGGCCGGTGTGGCTTTACAAGAGAACGACATGCACTTTGTTGTCTGCATAAAGCAGGTTCCCGAGACGAGCGACGTCCGGATCAATCCGGAAACGAACACGTTGATCAGGGAGGGTGTGGCATCGATCGTCAATCCGTTCGATATGTACGCCATTGAGGAATCGGTTCGGATGAAGGAAAAGCTTGGTGGCACCATTACGGCAATCAGCATGGGCCCACCGCAGGCAGACGCGGCGCTTCGGGAAGCTGTTGCAATGGGGGTCGACCGGGGCATACTCCTGACTGACAGAGCCTTTGCCGGAAGCGATACATGGGCAACCAGCTACACGCTTGCCATGGCCATAAGAAAGCTCGGCGACGTGTCGGTAATCCTGTGCGGCAAGCAGGCATCGGACGGAGACACTGCGCAGGTAGGACCCGGCATAGCAACCCATCTCGATCTGCCGCAAGTTACATACGTGCGCAGAATCGACGAGATGGACGAGAGCCATATCGTGGCCGAGCGTATGCTGGAAGATGGTTCCGAAGTAATTGACTGTCCAGTTCCCTGTCTACTGACTGTGGTCAAAGAACTGAACGAGCCGCGGCTACCGTCCCTGCGCGGAAAGATGGCTGCTAAAAAGGCCGAGATCGTCCACTGGACAGCCGCTGATCTCGGCTGCGAGCCGTCAAAAACTGGGCTGGATGGGTCTCCAACGAAAGTCGTGAAGATCTTCACTCCCCCTGCCAGGGCTGGAGGCCAGATCCTGACCGGCGAACCTGAAGAAGTAGCGAAGAAGCTGGTCGAAAAGATACGGGACGCAGTAATTGCTGCGGCCCACAGTTGATACTTGCCTTTTTACACGGAGACAGCGGATGCGCCAGGATCCTATAGAAGTAGTCACGGACAAGTGCGTGGCATGTGGCGCATGCATCAAGGCCTGTCCGTTCGATGCCATCGAAATGAAGGACGATCTTGCCGTTATTGACCTGACAAAATGCACTTTGTGCGGAGCATGCGTAGCCACCTGCAAGTTTGACGCAATTGACATGCGTGAGAAGGCTCCCGCCGCCGCAGAAGATCTGGCCACGTACCGCGACGTATGGGTATTTGCTGAACAAAGCGATGGTCGGATTCACACCATCACATACGAGCTTCTCGGCGAGGGCCGCAAACTTGCTGACGATCTGGGCATGGAGCTGTGCGCTGTCCTGCTTGGCAGCGGAATTGCCGGTTGCGTTCCTGAACTCGTAGATCGAGGCGCCGACAAAGTTTACGTCGCTGATCATCCCGGACTCGAGCATTACCTTGACGAGCCCTACTCGGCAGTTCTCACGGACTTGATCAGAAAGCATAAGCCCTGCATCTTTCTGTGCGGCGCCACAAACGTCGGACGCAGCATGGTCTCCCGTGTGGCAGTTCCCGCACTTGCAGGTCTTACAGCCGATTGCACCGGTCTATCGATAGATCCGGAGACCAAGAATCTGCTTCAAACGCGTCCGGCGTTTGGCGGCAACATAATGGCAACGATCATCTCACCGAACAACAGGCCCCAGATGGCGACCGTTCGACACAAGGTCATGAAGGAGGCTGAGGTCACAAAGGGCCGGTCGGGCAAAACCGTTGAAGTCGAGATAGCCGAGGCCATTCTGAAGTGCCGAACTAAGCGTCTTCGTTTCGACCCCGACCAAGACACAACGGTCAGCATCACTGAGGCCGATATAATCGTGTCGGGCGGACGGGGCCTGCAGAAGCCGGAGAACTTTGCTCTACTGAGGGAGTTCGCAGAGGTAATCGGTGCCGGTATTGGTGCATCGCGGGCCACTGTTGACGCCGGCTGGATCCCCTACTCTCACCAGGTCGGCCAAACCGGCAAGACTGTAAGTCCCAAGCTATACATTGCATGCGGAATCAGTGGCCAGATTCAGCATCTGGCCGGCATGTCATCTGCAGACATCATTGTGGCCATCAACCGGGACGCCGACGCGCCGATCTTCAAAGTGGCAACCTACGGGATTGTTGGCGACGCTACGGCCATCGTGCCGATGCTCACAAAGGAATTCCGCAAGATTCTTGCCTCCTAGCGGCTTGCGGACCAAGTCCGACAAGCTGCTAGGTGCCGTAAATGGCAACCCCCGGTCCGTCCGCCCTCCGCCGGCACCCAAAAAACCGCTTGTATTGCAGGCCAATACGGGTAAAGTCATTCATTGATTCGAAGCGTTTCCGGCCTAATCCGCGCAACTGCATTTCGGGCCGGTCTAGTTTGATGATATTGACGGGGGTGCAAAATGCTCACGAAGAACCGGACGCTGCATGCGTCGCTCATTATGCTTGCTGTCGTCATGATATGCTGCCAGGAAGTTCGTGCGGAAGCCACGCCGAAGTACGTTGTCGCCGTGCCGGCAAGGCGCAAGACTGTGTCGCTCCTTCACGATCTTTATAGGATCGCACCCATATCCGCGATAGCCTTTCGAGGATCGCCCGATTCCGCTAACCCATCACTATACAAGTGGGACGGCTCGGGATGGATACAGGTCACAGCCGAAGAGTTCAGAAGCTTCTCGTCCGACGCAATCGTTCTCGTGGGCGATGACAACGTGATTCCAGCAGCCCTCGTGGAACTGTCGTCGGCAGGTGGTGAGCCATACAGGGCCAAGACCCTGGACATCGCATCACTCATCAGAGACCTTTCAAAGGTTCTTGAACTCAGCCCACAGGAAATCACGTGGCTTGCCAAGCGGCATGGTCTTGCTGTGTCCGACTCGAATGCAGAGCGGCGACGGTACGGACGATGGGGAAAGCCCGGCGCCACGAAGACCGACACTCCTGACGCAGACACCTTGCGCTTTGAAGTTCCCGAAGAGCCGTTATTGCCACCCATTGAGCCAAGCTTTCCCGAAAAAGGCAAAACACAGAAGCCTGCGGCCAAAGAAGTCGAAGAAGCTGAACCGGCCGCTTTCGAAAAGGGAATGTCCGATGATCTTCCACCTGCATCTGAGCCAGTGACCCGTTCTGACGTTAAGGCGCCAGTGGAGCCCACGCTGGATGACGAGTTCGAGCCTGCACTACTCGACGACGAGCCCATCATTTTTTAGCCCATCTATCCGCACAACTCCGCTCTGCGTACTGGGCCGCCGGCATAACCAGCTGTCACCCAGCCGCTTACGCATTTGGCGATGCCAGAGCATTTCGTGCATGAACTCGAACTTACAGAGTCTTCATGGCCACATTAACGCTTCTCGCCGATACAGCTTATCTCTCAAGGCCTCTATCGCCCAACGGCGCAACAACTCGCACAGTGCCGCAGCGAATAAGCTCTCTCGATGGTTTCATTGTTATGTCACACAGATTTCTAAGGACGATCACGCGACCGACGTACTTACTCAGAATGCTGCAAATCATCAAAGCCGAAGGAGGATAATCATATGCACCTGCGACAAAAGCATTCCCCACTTGTATTGTTGTTGTGCGCGCTAAGGCTTGCGCCAGTTCTTCCGAATGCAACGTATGCTGCAGCGGAGACGAACCTTCTGGCCAGGGAACCGCAAGTGCTTGTGACAGCCACCCGGCTTGAACGCTCTGCGATGAACACTCCTAACTATGCCGATATTGTCAGCCAGATTGACATTCGCATAGATAACGCATCAGAAACTGTTCCGGATGCCCTTCGCAACCAGACGGCAACAATGATTCAGAAGACATCACACGGGCAGGGCTCGCCGTATCTTCGCGGTTTCACAGGTTTCCGCAACCTGTTTCTCATAGACGGTATCAGGCTGAACAATTCTGTCTTCAGAGACGGGCCAAACCAGTATTGGAACACAGTGGATCCCCTGACGGTCGACCGGATCGAGGTTATAAAGGGCCCATTCTCTTCGCTTTACGGGAGCGACGCGGTTGGTGGCACCGTGAAAGCTGTCACTGCCGGTCGTGCCGACTTTCCTGACGGTCTCAATGTCAACGAGCGGGTATATTACCGTTACTCAAGCGCCGCTCATGCAACTGCCGCCAGGCTGGAGATAAGCGGGAATTCCGGTGACGAAATCGGAGTCCTCGGCGGGTATACAGTCAGGGGCTTCGGCGACCTCATCGGCGGCAAGGCCGTCGGAAAGCAGCCCAGGACGGGTTACAGCGAGCGCAACTGGGATCTCAAGCTGGACTACTTCCCCACCCCCGATTCCACCATCGCCCTGGTTCATCAGAGCGTGAAACAGGACGATGTATGGCGTACGCACAAAACTATCTATGGAATAAGCTGGGAAGGAACCACTGTAGGCAACGAGAAACGTCGATCGCTTGACCAGGAGCGGGACTTCACGTATCTCCAATACCAGAAATGCAATATTGATTCCTTCTTTGATGAGCTGCGAACGGGCATATCTCGGCACCGCCAGGAGGAAGAGCAATACCGGATCAAGGCCGACGACTCGAGCGACCGCAGCGGGTTCGACGTGGCGACCATGGGTGGTTTTGCTCAACTCAAAAGCCCGAGTTCCATCGGAACACTCGTCTATGGCTTTGAGTATTACCACGACACCGTAGATTCGTTCAGTCTGAAGTATTCAACCGACGGTTCCTTCAAGAGCAGGGAGATCCAGGGACCCGTAGCAGACGGTGCCACGTACGATCTGCTGGGATTCTTTGTACAGGACGATATTCCATTTACTGAACGGATGAACCTGATTCTAGGGGGGCGATACGACAGAGCACGTGTCGATGCCGACTCCGTGCTGGATCCGGTATCGGGCGATACGATGTCCCTTTCGGACGATTGGAGATCCATCGTCGGAAACGCACGACTCTTCTGGAGCCTGGACGACATGAATTGTTGGAGCCTCTTTGCCGGCGCGGCCCAGGGCTTTCGTGCTCCTAACCTCTCGGATCTGACACGCCTTGACACCGCGCGCAGCAACGAGATCGAGACTCCTTCGCCGGACCTGAAGCCGGAACGATTTCTCTCCTGGGAAGCCGGTATGAAAGGCAGCCGTGAAAGCGTGACGCTGCAGCTTGGATGTTTCTACACCGACATCGACGGCATGATAGTCCGCACGCCGACCGGCCAGATCATAGACGGTGACAATGAAGTTACGAAAAAGAACAGCGGGAATGGTTACGTATATGGCGCCGAGATGGAGGCCCGCATAAAGGTTCTATCCCAATGGACATTGTTTGGCGGCTTCACATGGCTTGACGGCAGAATAGAGACTTACCCCACATCGGAGCCCCTCCTTGTCGAGGAACCCATCGAACGCCTTATGCCTCCTGCGGGCAGAATCGGGCTAAAATGGAACATCCCGGGGGGCTTCTGGATTGAGGGATCGTGCCGATTTGCTGACAAAGCCGATAGGTTATCGACACGGGACGCAGAAGATACACAGCGCATCCCGCCCGGAGGAACACCTGGCTATGCAGTCTACGATATCCGCGCTGGCTGGAAGCAAGGTAACCACCTCGCCCTCTCCGCGGCGATCGAGAAC
>SPBP01000004.1 GCA_004525935.1 Lentisphaerales bacterium
GAGATCGACTATGCCGCCCGGCGCCTCTGTGAGGATCTGAATGGGATGAATCCGAGGACGTTGGATCGCTTCCGGATTCCGTTACGTTATGAGGTCACATAGCGAACACAAATAACCTGCGAGGTCTTAAATTCAGGGGTGGCGGTTTGCAAAGACCTCTAAACAATCGACTCGATGATCGTCATGCATCACGGCATCGGCCCTATCTCGCAAATAGTCAAGTAATATCTTTACAGGCCCTTAGTCCGGCGGGCTGTCAGTGCCTGCTTTCGGAGCTCTGCACCGGATCTGACTCGATCCCGAGCGGCTCTTTGGTTTTGCCCCACCCGCAAACGATCAGCGATATGGAAAGCAGAAGCCCCACGGCGAGGTGCGAGATTATCGTCATGGCATTGGCGGGCGCCAGGTGCCGGGGATGATCGTAGTGCCGGAAGGCTGTCCGTATCGCTTTGAAAGCCGCCAACACGGGGATCAGGGCAATCAGGCAGAGAACGGGCCCGACCTTGAACACAACCGCAGCAACGATCGGCAACATCCAGCAGACACTCATCAATATTGCGAGGACCCATGCCGACTTCCGACGCCCGAGTCGCACTACCCAGTTCCGTTTCCCGACAGCCTTGTCGGCTTCGTAGTCCTGAAACTGGTTGATGAACAGGATCGCGGCAATCAAGAACGCAACGGGCAGCGAGAACAGCACGGTTTCCCATCGGACCACCTGGGTCTGAACATAGTAGGCGCCGATTACCGGAAGACCCCCGAAATTGATGCCTATGACAAATTCACCTATTCCTCTTGAGACCAGAGAAATGGGCGGCGCCGTATAGAAGAACCCGCCGAGTACGCCAATGACCCCAAGCGCCAGGAGCAGCCAACCTGCTTTCATGACGAGGTAGATTCCTATTGCGCTGCCCATCGCGAAACAGGCGAGCGAAAGGGCGAGTACTTCACGCGGCGAAAGAAGATTGTTCTGGATCATGCGACTTCCTCCGGTAAATGGCCTCACGAAATCGCGATTGGCTGCGTCATTGCCGCTCAGGTGATCAAAGTAATCGTTCGCTACATTTGCGCCGGCATGAATAAGCACAATTCCGACAAGTGCCAGAAGGAAGAGCGGCCAGTTCCAGATGCTTGTGTGATAGTAGGCCAGCGAAGTGCCGACGAGGATTGGTACCACCGAGCCGGTAAAGAAGGGAGCTCTGAGTTCCTGGAGAAGCAGCACGAATTTGGGCCGACGAATCGGAGCATTGTCGGGATTCTTCATAGCAGGCGGAAGAATAGTCGGGTGGCGTTACCGATGACAAGAGAATAGCTGGCGGCCGGGTTTGGGGGTGGACTTTCAGTCACATGATTGTCATTCTTATGAGGGTTGCCCGCTCAGTTTTCGTTCACGGTTGCGAGGGCAGTATGGCTGGATTGCATGTGTCGGGCCCTGTGGACCAGGTGATATCGAAGCACCTTTCCATGTTCTGTTCGGAGTTGATAAAGGTGGTTGTGTGCAAATGACTCTTGAAGAGATCTATAAGCCTGTGGCGAGAGAACTTGCGGAGTCGGGCCGGGTTCTTACGGAGGCGGCGCGGTCGCAGAGCGAAACGATCTCCGGCACAATTCTCGACATTCTGAATGCAGGCGGGAAGCGCATGCGTTCCGCTCTGGTTCTCATGGCAGCGAAGGCATGTTCTTGTGGCGAGCCAACCTCCACGCAGGGGAATGATCCGCTTGAGACCGACCCAAACACCGTGTTTTCGAGTTCGGCTTCGCAGCGGGCCATCGGGCTTGCATCGGCCATTGAACTGATTCATACCGCGAGCCTGATACATGACGATGTGATTGACAAATCGGCCTTTCGCAGAGGCGTTGCCACAGTTAGTGCACGGTGGGGAAACCGGATTGCGGTTCTGGCCGGGGACCACGTTTACGCGAAAGCCATGGGCATCCTGGCCGAAGCCGACGACCAGCGTATAATGCGCAGTGTGTCGTCCACGGTGGTTATGATGAGTGAGAGCGAAATGGCCCAAACGGTCTCGAGACAGAACACCACGGTATCAGAGAAGGATTACCTCAACATGATTGCCGGCAAGACGGCCTCTCTCTTGTCGTGTTCGTGTCAGGTGGGGGCAATGCTCGGCAGGTCACAGAACGGCGAAGTTGGTGTGCTTGGCGAATACGGCCTGAATCTGGGAATGGCTTTCCAGATAACCGACGATCTTCTGGATATCGCTGGAGACGTCAAGACGCTTGGGAAGCCGCTTGGTAATGACATTAGGGAAGGAAGGCTCACATTGCCTTTTATCAGGGCGATGTGCGAGGCACCTTCCGGGGACAGGGAATGGATTAGCGGGATGTTCAAGAGCAGTGATGAGATCAGTGGAGATGATCTGGGGCGGATGCAGGGGCTCGCGAGCAAGTATGGCGGAATTGAATACAGTCTCAAGATGGCCAATCACTATGCCAGCGCGGCCAAGGCAGCACTGGAATCGCTCACTGACTCGGCAAGCAGAGCGTCGCTGACAATGCTTGCTGACTATGTTGTTGAAAGGGCCCGAAGACGCGAGACATGAAGTCTCGTTCTTTCGGATCTGCAGCCATTATAGAGCCGGGTTCGCAACCGTCGCCATATGAAATACGGGTATCTCCTTTCATACTATGTCAGCAGTCTGGTCGCAAGAAAACGACCGCTGCTCGCCGGCATAAAGCTGACATACGCCTGTAACCTGAAATGCGTGCATTGTCCATTCAGGTGCAGACAGGGCGGTCCGCTCTCGTTCAGCCAGGTCACAACTGCCATGGAGCGCCTGCGTGGCATGGGCGTCAAGATTCTCATCATCGAAGGCGGCGAACCGTTCCTCTGGAAGGATGACGAGCTGGGACTTGCGGATATTGTCCGGGCGGCGAAAAGGATGTTTCCATTAGTGGGAGTCACAACGAACGGTACGTTTCCCCTTGAAGTGGAGTGTGATATCGTCTGGGTCAGTGTCGATGGCATGAAGACGACGCATGACCGGATCCGCGGGGAGAGTTTCGAAAGAATACTGGCAAACATCGAAACGAGTTCGCATCAGAGAATCTATGCCCATGTGACCGTCAATTCGTTAAACTGGTCGGAAGTTGCTGCACTTGTGAAGTTTCTTGCCTCCAGGGTGGAGGGCATCACGTTCCAGTTTCACTATCCCTACGCAGAAGTAAGCGAAGATCTGGTGCTGCCTTTCAATCTGAGAGCGAAAGTCCTGGATGGCCTGCTTCGGCTCAAGCGGGATGGCCTGCCTGTAGCCGATTCTTCCGCCTGCCTGCAGGCGCTGAAAGGTAACCAATGGAGATGTCGTCCATGGATGATTGCGAATGTGGATCCGGACGGCAGGATCACCCATGGCTGCTATGTCAAGGGGCGTGGGGATGTTTCGTGCGAACGATGCGGCTTCTCCGCGCATGCAGAAATATCGCTCGCCTACGGAGGATCAGTTGGAGCCATGCGTGCGGGACACAGGATATTCTTCAATCAAAGGAGGAGTAATGCCTGTGCCTAAATGTGATCTGATCCTCCTTCACGCACCGAGCGTCTACGATTTTCGCAAGAGATCGACTCTGTTCGGACCGATAAGCGACGTAGTACCCTCAACTCAAATTTTCGAGATGTATCCAATAGGGTTCATGACGATACTCGAACATCTAGGGCGGCATGGTCTGTCTGTCAGAATCATCAACGTCGCACTCCGCATGCTTCTCAGGCGAAGCTTCGATGCAGAAAAGCTCCTCACATCATTGAAACCATTGGCATTCGGATTGGATCTGCATTGGCTTGCGCATGCACAGGGCAGCCTGGAACTGGCCAAGATTATCAAGAGGGTACACCCGCAGATCCCCGTCATCTTCGGTGGACTCTCGGCGTCCTATTTCCACGAGGAGCTTATTCGTTATCCGCAGGTGGACTATGTCATTAGAGGCGATTCGGCCGAGGAACCCCTGCGACTTCTCGTAGAAGCGATCAAAGAAGGACGGCCTCTTCAGCAAGTGCCGAATCTAACGTGGAAGAACGGACCCGAGGTCGTGGTCAATGCTCTCTCGCACGTACCTGCAGATCTGGACGGGGTTTCTTTCAGCTATCGCAGCATAATGAAGTCATGCGCACGCCATCGAGACATCCTGGGGCACCTGCCCTTCAAGGTGTGGTTCCGCTACCCGATTCTGGCCGCGCTTTCGGTTCGGGGTTGCATCCATAATTGTGTGCTCTGCGGTGGATCCGCCGAGGCGTATTGGCGCATTTGTGGAAGGGCCAGGCCGGCATATCGAAAGCCGGAACTCATGGCCCAGGACATAGGAACGATCGCGCGGTATATCAGGGCGCCGATGATAATACTCGGCGACATCATGCAGGCGGGTGATAAGTACGTCGAAAACCTGCTGGCAGCATTGAAGAAGCAGAATCTGAAGAACCATGTTGCTCTGGAATTCTTTCTGCCACCGGGTAGAAAGATGCTGGAGATGGTTGCTGCCTCAATCCCGAAGTTCAACCTTCAGATATCGCCCGAATCGCACGATGAAGATGTTCGCAGGAGCTTTGGCAGATCCTATTCGAACGACCAGCTGGAGAAGAGCATCGAAGACGCCCTGGATGTTGGGTGCAGACGGGTCGATGTGTTCTTCATGATCGGATTGCCGGGACAAACTCGGCATTCCGTGGTCGAGACAGTCCGGTATTGCGGCGAATTGCTCCGACGATTCGGCGGGCCGGGACGACATGGCCTGCTTCATCCCTACATATCTCCGCTCGCCCCATTTCTGGATCCGGGCAGCCGGGCATTTGAAGAGCCGGAGAAATATGGATACACGCTTTTCTACAGGACACTCGAGGAGCACCGAAAAGCACTTCTTGCTCCGAGTTGGAAGGAGACGCTGAACTATGAGACTACATGGATGACGCGCGCAGACATTGTCGATGTAACCTATGAAGCGGCATTGGAGCTGAACAGTCTCAAGCGTGAATACGGGCTTATCGGGCGCAGGGAAGGGAAACGGATCGCAGAAATGATCGAACGGGAAAGGCTGTTGTTGCGCGAGATCGACAGCATTACTGCGTCGCATGATGGCGATGAAGGAGACCAACTACTCCAAGAGTTGATGAAAAGCCACAGTTCGACCGGCCCTTCGACCATTTGCAAGAAGGATGAAATGAATTGGCCGTCCGCATGGGTACGTTTCAATGTGATAAGGATTGCACGAGGGCTCTTGACAAGATCCAGAGAAACTTAGAAGACTGCGTGCGAACCGGCAACACCGGCCCAAGGTCTGCCCTTTACGCCTGATTCATATCTGAGTGTATCGCCATGTCTTGACCTCCCTTTCGTAGCCGCGGATACTGCTTATCAACAGGTGCCGCTTCGGGGGGGGGATCAATGCAGAGGATTCGTAACAGCGTATTCGGGAAGAAAGCTGCGATCTGTGCTGCTGCAGTGGGTGTGCTTGCTGCGGCAGTATACGTGATTGTCGGTAGGCTCTCGACGGCCGATACTGAGCAGTATCGAGACGGTGGCATCGCAGAGGGCGAAGCGACTCTTTACTTGCGCCGTTCGCCTATTGAGTTGCTTGTGCTGAGGGCGAGAGAGGGCTCGGTTGCCTTGATGCCCGAACGTCAGAAACCTTCGTTGCCGCATCTCCCCCGTACGGATACCGGAACATCCTGAGCCGATTCTGAAACACCGGAACCCGATGCGATACCCGGCGAGTGTGTTGTGAGCTTTCGAACGGAGAGAGAATTCCGGGTTTTCCTCAACGGAGTGAGTACCAACAGTATCGAGATTCTCGATGCTATTCCGCGATCAAGAGCGGTGCGCTTACGAGCTGGATCTCAAGATGCGTTGGCTCGACTTCTTGCGGAAACAGGTGGGATCGAGAAATCGGCGGCGAACTATCGAATCAGGCGCCCCGATCTACCCTCAATGAATCCCCCGGTTCCGACAGGTTCCTATTTCGCCTTCGGTTCGATGGCAATCGATTGGCTCGGCATGGAGAAGAAACGCGAAGGGGGAGGGAAGGGAATAACGGTTGCCATTCTGGATGTCGGGGTGTTGCAGCATCCTGCGCTTTCCGAGAAAAGGATCAGACGGATCGATCTCGTGAACGAGATCGCGGCGACCGATCCTTCGCTTCAGAACGGCCATGGCACGGCCATGGCAGGCATTGTTGCGGGCAATTCTTCGCAAGTTCGGGGGTTGGTGCCGTCAGCCGACATCTTGAGCATCAAGGTCGCAGGTTCGGATGGTACGGGCGATGCATTTACATTGGCCAAAGGCGTAATCGAAGCGGTTAACCAGGGGGTGAACATAATCAGCATTTCTCTGGGCGGTCGCGGAGACAGTTTTGTGCTTGAACAGGCAATTGATTATGCACGGGAGCGGGGTGTTATTGTTGTCGCGGCGGCAGGCAACGAGGGAGAGAATGGCGTGTGTTATCCGGCCCGCTACGCCGGTGCCGTCGCCGTTACGGCGGTCGACGCTGCCGGTCGGCATCCATGGTTTGCAGGGACCGGGAGCGAAGTGGCCCTCTCGGCGCCGGGGATAGGAGTCAGTACAGCAGGGCAGGCCGGAGAGACGATTGAAGTCAGCGGCACCTCCGTAGCGACGCCCTTCGTTGCCGGCGCACTTGCATATTTGATTTCGGCGGAGCCGACGACGGCCCCGGACGAATTCGTAGAGTTGATGATAACATACGCGGACGACGTCGGTCCGCCCGGAAAGGATTCGGAATACGGATCCGGCATACTCAATATTGGACGGATAATGCAGCGCACTGCGAAAGGTGTGTACGATCTCGCCATTGCAGATCACTATCTGGCTTCAGCGGACGGCGAAGCAATGATTCCCCTCGTGGTCTCTGTTCAAAACAGAGGCACCGAACCCTTGCCGGAGGTAACGCTGAGGGTTGAGGTGGGCAACAAGATGCAGGAACTCAACCTTGGTTGGATAGACGTATGCGAGACAGTGGGCTATACCTTCAAACTGGATCGGACCGAGATCGAGAAGGCCGGCTTTATTGAAATACGCTCAGAGGCAAGTGCGGCAGGTATTCGTGACATCAACCCACTCAACGATTCAAAAATAACCCGCGTCCTACTGGTCTCTATCGACTGACCTCGCTCCGGACGTCAGTTCGGTGGCGCTGCGTCGAAACCGGCCGATTTTCGAAGTGCCGGCCAGAAACGAATAGTGTAGACATAGATTGAGACCAGGTTGATTGCGAACCCGAGAGTCTCAAGCACATAGATGAACGACGGCACCTCCGCAAACAGCCCGGATTCCTCAACAAGGTAGATCAGACAGACCAACGGGAAACTCAACAGTGTTCTAGCCTTGCCGCTCCAGTTTGCCGCAGGGGATATGCCGTGAGGCGAGCCTATGGCGCGAAGGAAGCTTATCCATTGATCTCGCAGCAGGAAGAACAGCGTGAAAAACAGCAGCACAACCGAATGGACAGTATGTCCGTTCCGGGAGGCAAGGAAGACCAGCAGGGGAAGAGCCGCGAGATAGAAGACCTTGTCGCAGAAAGGATCCGCGTGCGCACCGAATTGCGATGTCACATTGAGCTTTCGGGCAAGCCATCCATCCACCAGGTCGGTTGCTGCCGAAAGGATAAGACTCACGAGGGCCACTGCGAAAAGCCACGATCCGCCGGGTGGCCTGACCGAATTGACAAGCGCAGACACAAAGAACGCCAGCACAAGCGGAATACGCACGACCGTCAGGAACGTGACCACGTGCAGACTGTATGTCCTCTTGTTCATTACATCCTCCGAGACCTGCGCAAGGAGTGTCTACCTGCCCGGGTTGCTGTGTTGCGATTGACGCGCTGACAGAACGGTGTTCACGAGTTCTGCAAAACCGGCACCGCACCGCTCTTCCGTCACAAATGCGGGAGGGTTATCCATGCTCTCAAGGAACCGCGCAACATTAGCAACGCCGAAGGACAAAGGGAAGAACCCGAACAATGGCTCATCGTTAGGTGAATCGCCCACAAACGTTGCCGATTCCTTTTGGGTGTTGAGGTCCAGTCCGTAGGCTTCTCCCGCGAATCTCCGCACCATTGTCAGCTTGTCGAAATCGCCGAACCACCCGTTCACATGAATCGAACTTGTCTTCGCATTTGCCCCGTGTTTCCTGAATATCGAAACGATCTGTTCCACGTCAGCATCAGCAAGTGGCGGAACATCTTCGCAGTAGTCGATTGCTAGGTCATATTCCCTGTACTGCTGGTCCGAGGCAATTGCCGAACCGGGTACCGAATGCAGGATCTCCTCGCGGATGTTCTGAAGCCTGGCCCGGAAATCCGCTCTTGTCTCCGCATCATGCATGTAGACCTTCTCCATGCCGCCAGGCACCATTCTAAAGTACAATCCGCCGTTCTCTCCGATGACTGCAGACACCGGCCACATTCTCGCGATATGATCACACCATCCGGCTGGCCTGCCTGTCACTGGAACCACGTCCAGCCCCTCGTTCCGAGCACGCCACATGGCGGCATAAGCCTGCGTCTCTATTTTTCCGGAGGTGGAAATTGTGTCGTCTATGTCTGCAAACAGGATGCGGATGCCGGCGAGACGCGTTCGGTCTTTCTCGGAAATCGTCATGTCAGAGGGAATCCTTGTCGCCGATACGCGCCCGCGAACATCATTCGCCGCGGATCTTTGCGTAGAGCTGTTCGACCTTCTGGGCGACGTCCTTATAGACGATATCGACCTGGTATATCTGCTTGAAGTACTCCACCGCTTCGGCCGGTTTGTTCAGCTCTTCGTGAAGGATACCGAGCTGATAGCATATATCCTTCTTCGTTGCGTCCATCGAGAGCACTTCGCTCATTGCATTGGCGAGCTGCTGGATTGCGAGATCGTGTTGACCCTTTGCCTTGAAGCAGAGCCCCATATAGTAAAGCGATCTGGAACGATGTCGCGGATTTCGCTGCGAAAGCTGGAACTGCTGGATCGCCTCGGTGAAATAGTCATTGTCAAAGAGCGCGACCCCGAATTCATATCGCAGGTGGAGGTCGTTTGGATACCGGTGCACCCTGTCTTGAATATTATCAAAATAGAAATTCGATCGTTCCAGCCGCTTGGCTTCGGCTCCGGTGCTGTCACCTGCCGCATCGAGCTGGGCCGCTTCGTCGTCGAACTGATCAAGCTTTATTGTCGTCAGAGTAGCGTCCACCTCGGGGTCCATTGCCCCTCGCACCTCCTGTGCTTTCTTGAGCGTGGCTATGGCCTCATCATACCTTTTCAGGGTGGCGTAAAAGTTTGCAAGCGACCGGTAGTAATTGATGTTGTCGGGCTCGCGCTCTATTTTTGCCAGTGATTCCTCAATCAGTGCTTCGGTATCCCTAGTGGTCCTGACGGCTTTCGACTCAGCCTCAAGAACGCCAGCCTCCTTCGTGTCTTTGCGCATCTTCCGAAAAGAGCCTTCTTCCTTTGACCCGGCCGCCTCGTCCCATCCGTATTTGGCCATGCTCTCAAGCGCCATGGAGTCCTTCAGTGCCTTGAGAGCCGCGCCGTCGTTCGGCTTGAGATTCACAACAAGTTCAAAACACTCCCGCGCGTCGCCGATTCTGTTGAGTTGCAGGTAGAGCCGTCCGAGTTCGCCCAGGAGTCGAACATTGCTCGGAAACGAATCGCGCGCCATTTCAAGCGTTTGAATGGCGACTTCCGGCCGTTTCGCCAAGATGGCGGCGCGGCAGAACGCCAGGATGAATTTTATGTTGAGCGGGTCCTTCTTGAGCAGATCTTCGCCGATACGCACGGCCTGATCGCCTTTCCCCCCCCTTATTGCCAGAATGGTCTTAGTGTAGATGGGGAACCCGGCGATGGTAGAAAGGACATGTGAGAGGAGTCCTTTCTTCGAGGCCTTGAACTTCTTTATCTCGGCAGCCCTCAGGAACTTCCGAACGTCCAGGAGATTGGGCTCCATATCGAGACACGACAAGAACATCTCAATGGCAAGGTCTATGCTTCCCCGCTCGAGAGCCCCGAGCCCCTTATTGAATGTATCCCGTATCTTCTGCGGTGCCTGCTCGAGTGACATCTCGCTCATATTCGGTCTCTCCCGGCGGTTCGATTCCGCAAACCTGGCCATTCTTGGCAGATTGTGTCCGAAGCCTACGGTTTGACGCGGCGAAATGTCAATCGAAAAAGGAGAATCCCGCAATACAGCACGCCAAGAATCCCTTTCGTCTGGCGATTGAATCTTGGAACTGCAATCGCGCGGCATGTAGAATGGTCGAGGTACGGTCTCGGTTCTTCGGGGAGGGGTTGGCTGGTGAAACTTGCCCGGACAGGAATAATCATTACAGCAGCGCTTGCGGCCGCGGCGTCCATTTCTGCGTGTCCCGATGTTGCTGCCGAAGTCAGACTTCCCCGGGGTCATCTTCGGGAGTGCGCAGAGTTTTACGGGTTCCGGGCTCCTCGTGCCAGTGGCAAGTACGTTACTCTCGAAAACGAGTTTGCTACGATGACCTTTCAGGTCGGCAGTCGCAAACTTCTTTTCAACGGCGCACTCATATGGATGCACGGGGAACTGATGGAGGAACGGCGCAACGGGTTTTCAATCCAACCCGAAGATGTCTCGTGCATTCTAGATCCGCTGCTGAGGGCGGATAACGCCCTCTGCAACGAAGGCTTCCGCAAAGTAGTCCTCGATCCCGGCCATGGCGGACGCGATGAGGGCGCGGCCAGCAAGGGTGGCACGCAGGAGAAGAAGATCGTTCTGAGAATTGCCAGTGCTGCCGAGAAGATGCTCGAAGCGGCCGGTGTCTCCGTGCAGATGACGAGGGCAGATGATACCACGCTTTCTCTCGCCGATCGTTCAAATATCGCACGAAAGGCCAAGGCGGACCTGTTCGTGAGCATTCATCTCAATTCTGCTGGGGATCCTTCCGTTAACGGGATTGAGACCTATGTTCTGACGGCGAGCGGTTGTGCCGGGACAACATCTTCCAGGACTGACCGGAGAATGTATGCTGGCAACAGAAACGATGCCGCCAATACAGTGCTGGGCTACTACGTGCACAAAGGGTTAATGCTCAATGCCAACAGCGCGGACCGCGGCATAAAGAGAGCCCGATTCCAGGTGCTTCGAGATGCGCCGTGTCCTGCTGTGCTTATCGAATGCGGGTTCCTGTCGAATGACCGGCAGGAGGCCAAGCTGCTCGACCCTTCGTATGCCGACAAGATTGCCGAAGGCCTTACAAGGGGAATCCTCATCTACCTGGAGCGCGTGAGGAGGGCTCACTCCATTCTAGACAGGGCGGCACGGTAGCACTTCGCAGGCCGCTCTTCGCATGCGGTTTGGCCTTCACAAAACCCGACTCGTCTGCTAGAGTGTCGATTCATGAAGGGCGGATGGATTTCCGCCTTCGTCCGGATGCTTGTTGAACGAGTCCGGATGTGTTGATGGGAAGGCTGCGAGGTGCGCAAGATGATCAGGGCAAAGATAATAGGTGCCGGCGGATACGGCGGCGTCGGCATGACGGAACTGCTTTTGGGTCACCCCGAGGCAGAAATAGCGTGTCTCGTTGATGTGGCAGACATTGGCAAGCCGATAAGCGACATATATCTTCATCTTCGGGGGCATTGCGATATGCCCATCATTGATCCTTCGGATCCCGTAGCAGCGGAACCTGTAGACGTGGTGTTTCTGGCGACACCGGATGGAGTTGGGATGAAACTGGCGGGGAACATCCTTGAAAGCGGCGCTAAGGTGATAGATTACAGCGGCGATTTTCGGTTCAATTCGAGGGAAAGCTACGCTGAATACGCCCGAAGGATCGGCCGTCCCGTCGACCACGTTTCGCCCGATCTGCTTCCAACCAGTGTTTACGGCCTCGCGGAATTGCACAGGGATGACATCACACAAGATCGGCGGCTGGTTGGGAATCCGGGATGTTTCGCCGTGAGTTGCATATTGGGTCTGGCACCTGCAGTTGAGCAGGCGTTGCTCGAACCCGGCACCATGATCTGCGACTGCAAGACCGGTGTGTCTGGAGCCGGCAAGAAGCCGGCCGCGGCTTTCCACTATCCCGCAAGGTACCAGACAATGAATGCCTACAGGCTGTCGGGTCACCAGCACGTCTGTGAGATCGAACGCGAATTGGGTCTCTTGTGCAATGCTGAGACGAAGATCACTTTCACGGCGCAGGTTGTACCCGTTTGCCGTGGCATCATGTCGACGCTCTACGGCAAGCTGACAAAAGATCTCACTGAAGACCGGCTGTTCGAGCTCTACTGCAACCGCTATGCCGATGACGCGTTCGTGAAGGTGTCCCGCAGTGATGTGGCTGCAAGTTCATCCGACGTCAGGGGAACGAATTGCTGCAGTCTCGTGGTCAGTGTTGACCCACGGACAAACATAATGCGGGTTGTTTCGTACATCGATAATCTTGTCAAGGGGCAGGCCGGCAACGCCCTTCAGAATATGAATCTTCTGTTCGGCCTTCCCGAAACGATGGGCCTGGATAGGCCGGGCCAGTATCCGTAATGTTTATTCCAGTGCAAGCGCAACGAACTAAGGAGGTATACAATGGATAGCCAGGGTGGTGCCGTGCAGACAATCATCACGGAAGATGTCGAGATTGTCGGCACAATAAAAGCTGCAAACGCTTTTCGTATTGACGGAAAACTCAACGGTGATCTCATCTGCAGCAGCGATGTGATCGTCGGCAAGAACGCCAACATCAAAGGCAACCTGTCGGTCAACTGCGCATCTATCCAGGGGCAAGTGATGGGGAATATAGTCGCGAAAGACCGGATTGAGTTGAAAGCAGCAGCCCGGATTAATGGCGACGTCAAAGCCAAGCGCCTTGCTGTTGAGGACGGCGTGAGTTTCGTGGGTAAGGCCGAAGTGAACCCGTCCGGTGTTTCCGGGGCGCGCGCGACGCCAGAGCCTGCAGTCGAGCATTCCGCCGAAGCGGAGTTGGATTCTGACAAAGGCTCCGAGAAAGGGCGATCCGGCCTTCTGGGTCGACGCTGACCTATGGAGTCCGGGGTCTGTCCGCGTGTCGCTCCAGGACGTCGCGCGAACCGAAAGGTGCATAGCGTCCTGCAGAACAGTAGTACGGTCGCAGTTGTGCACCGCCCGGGAAGGAAGCCAGATGGCTAAACGGCGGAGCAAGAACGACATCGTCGACGGTTTTACCACGATGAAGGCGGCGCAGCGTGCCGTTACCTCTGGTAAGAGCCCCAAGACGACGACGCAAAAGGCGGGCGAAGCATCCTCAAAACCCAAGCCCGAACCAGCTCGCTCCCCGAAAACCAGGATCGACCATACCACGCAGCCGACGCGACACAATGTCGAGTGCTACGAATGCAGATACGGGTTTGTGATTACAGGGCTTCTGAAGGATACATTCTGCCCGAAATGCAAGTCTGCCCTGGTTGCCACTGAATACAGTCTGGACAAGCGATGGGCTGGGAATATCAAGACTATCGGCACTGTCCACATAACGGAGAAAGGCGTTGTCGGTGGGGGAAAGATCGTCGCTGGGAACGTTATTCTTGCCGGCAGCATAGAAGGGGGAAAGACACAGGTGATCGGGCGGCTTGAAGCGCGCGCCGGTGGGCGGTTCAAGCCGGAAGTGGTTGATGCCAGGGACTTGATTGTGAGAGACGATGCAAGCCTATCATTCGAAACAGAGATAAGATTCCGCAATATCGATGTTGCCGGTAAGCTCTCAGCGAGTATAGTTGCCTCCGGCATCGTCATGATCCGTTCGACAGGTCACCTGCTTGGCAAGGTCTGTGGGAAGCATCTTGTTGTCGAAAATGGTGCCGGTCTCAACGCAACACTTGACGTGGCATGAAGAAGGCCGGGCCACCGTCGGTCCGATACCGGGAGGTACTGCATAATGATGGCTAGAGGTGGCTTGGGGCGCGGCTTGAGCGCTTTGATCAAGGATGAGCCCAGTGACGAGAGCCCGGCAGCCGGCGGGTTGATGGGCATGGCGGTCAGCATAGACAGTGTATCCAGAAGCGCACTTCAGCCCAGGCAGACTTTTGCGGACGAGGCAATGGAGGATCTTGTCCGTTCTGTTAAGGAGCGGGGGGTTGTCCAGCCGCTACTTGTGCGCGCAAAGGGCACGGGGTACGAGCTTGTTGCCGGGGAACGGCGATACAGAGCCGCACGAACCGCGGGGCTTACAGAGATCCCAGTGATTGTTCTTGATGTCTCGGACCAGGAGACGCTGGAACTCGCCCTGGTCGAGAACCTGCAGCGCGAAGACCTGAATGTACTCGAAGAAGCACGGGGATACAAAACGCTTGCCGACAGATTTGGAATGACCCAGGAGCAGATCGCCGACAGGGTGGGAAAACCGCGGGCCTCGGTGGCCAACAGGATGAGGATACTCGGGTTGCCCGACGAAATTACGACACTTATCGGGGAGGGTCGGCTTTCCGAGGGACATGCAAAAGTGTTGCTAGGCATCGAGATTCCCGAAGAGCAGGTGCTTCTGGCTCTTCAGACTGTCAAAGAAGATCTTTCTGTGAGGAACCTAGAGAAGCTCGTCGAGAAATTCAAGAGGTCACCCAGAAAGCCACGGCCGAGGCGAGATGATATTCCGTTGCAGCAGCTCAATCATGTGACGGATATGCTGCGGAGCCGGTTTGGTACCGGAGTGAAAGTCGTGCCATGCCGCACTCTGGCAAATGGCAAGAAGGTCAGGGGCAGGATGGAAATAGACTTCTCCTCTGTAGACGACCTTAACAGGATTCTTGACTTGCTGGGTTTGTCGGACGGACAGGACGATCCCGGAAGATGAGAAGGTCCCTGTTGTCGTATGTGGTTTTGATTATTCCCTGCTTCGCTTGTGTGATTATCGGGTGCGGCGGACGGCCGAACAGCGCCGAGACTATACCTGCCCCCGTTGCCTTGGATCCGGCCTCCGTGGATGGCGCCCGAGCATTTGAACGTGTCCGGGAACTACTGGCAATTGGGCCACGGTCTTCAGGAACTGCCGGCGCTGAAAAGGCTGCGAACCACATTGCATCCGCGCTTCGATCCATGAAGATCGAAACAGAAATTGATGAGTTCGAAGATGGCCCGGGGGACAGGCGGGGTATTTACCGGAATGTGGTTGGAATCATTAAGGGAAAGACGGCTGGCCTGATTGTGCTCGGCTCACATTACGACACGAAGGCAGGGATCAGCGAGTCTTTCAATGGCGCCAACGATTCAGGTTCCAGCACGGGGTTACTCCTTGAGTTGGCGCGCGTGCTGAGTGTTGGACCGAAACCAGAATGCAGTATCATGCTCGCCTTCTTTGACGGCGAAGAATGTGTGCGTGAATACTCCGAGAATGACGGATTGCACGGAAGCCGGCGCCTGGCAAGACGGTTGAAGGAAGACGGACGTGCGGCCGCTGTGCTGGGCGTCATAGTGGTCGACATGATCGGTGACAAGAGGCTGAACGTGGAATTGCCGCGCAATAGCACACCATCGTTGTGTTCCATCGTCTTCTCTGCTGCCCGGGAGGAGGGGGCCAGATCCGCTTTCCGGCTCAGCAACAGCGCCGTGCTTGATGACCATGTTCCTTTTCTTGCTGCGGGGATGCCCGCTGTCGACATAATCGATTTCCAGTATGGATCCACCCCCGGACTCAACGACTACTGGCATACTGAGCATGATACGCTCGACAAGATCAGCGGGGAGAGCATGCAGCTCGTCGGCAGAATCGTAGTACGGATGATCAACTCGCTCATGACTGGGAATGCGACGCGGCACGAATGATCCGGGTCCATCAGCTGATGAATGCAATTTCCGGTTCTTCAATCCGCGAACATTGCCGGACGTTTCTTCTTCCCACGAACACTCCTGTTGGAGGGCTCGTTATGCCAGGACACGGGCCATACGACACTTCGTTCTTCCTGGCATGACCGGACGGCTCAGAATTCGTATCTTGCCATGAGGCCAAGCGTAACATAGTTGGCGTCAAGATCGCCAAGCTGATCAAAGTCCACGAATTGGTAATTGGCGTTTACGTCTGCGTGAACAGGGCCCAGCCCGACGTCGAGTCCGATCCTCAGTGCGAAAATCGGGTCATTCGCGAATTCGCCGTCGGCATAGGCGATTCCAGCACCAATCCCACCGTAGAATAGTCCACCAACGAGAGCGTAGGCCCATGGAACGACAGCAGTGCCATTTCCGGTCACTGATGAGGGGATTATCTCGAGGTCGCCCTCGAACCTTACGAGTATCGGTGCGGCATATTGATAGGAAAGAAGCAGGGATACGCCGCTCTTATCGAAGTCATCTCCGAGCGACGTAACCGATCTGTTATATCGGATACCGCCTCCAAACCGATGCGGATCGGCCAATGCCGTACCCGAGGCAAGAACCAGAATGAAAACCGACAGGGGAAACAAAGCGCGTTTCACGGCAGTATCTCCTTCCTTGTTTGGCAGCAAGCGCTACTTGCTCAAGTTCAACACTGTATAATCAGGACGCAAGAGGAACCGGCTTTGATCAAGGCCGGCGAGAATGCCGGCAGGAAACAGGCGTCCGCTCCTCAGGGACGAGCGGGCATGATTCCATCTATCGCGTCTCGCACGACGTCCTGCATGTCGCGTGGGAAGTCGCTCCTGATGATCCATTTCAGATAGCTGGGATCCTTTTTGACGAGTTCCCGCAGCGATTCCCCTTTCTTCTTTCCGAAATTGATCCGTATCTCGTCCTCGTCCCACTTAAGTCGACCCATCCTGTCGACCCAGTCAGGCTCACGCGGGTTGCAGAACTGGTCAAGCTCCGCAACCGTATGGGGAAGGTCGTTGTACATCTTCAGCTGTCCTTCAAGCACCTGTTCGGTTGCGACAGCGTCGGCCTCGGCTCCGTGTGCCCCTTCCAGCGCTTCATTGCAGTAGAATTTCAGCGCCGCTGTCAGGTCGCGTGGTTCTTTCTTGTGAAATATGCGCTGTACATCGATAATTCTCCTGTCATCTATACTGAATCGAAGCCTGGCCCTCAGGAACTCTTCGACCAGAAGTGGTATGTCAAAGTTCAGGATACCATATCCTGCCAGATCGCAATCATGAAGCAGGTCAAATAGAGTCTGCGCGATATCCTCAAATGAAGGGCAGGCGGCAACATCCGCGTCGGAAATACCATGAATCTTCGTTGCTTCCGCGGGAATCGGCATTTCCGGATTGACTCGGAAATTATGGATCTTTCGAGAACCGTCGACCTGCGCTTCCAGCAGGCAGATTTCAACGATTCGATCAGATCGAGAGCTAAGCCCTGTAGCTTCGATGTCGAAGAAAACAAGGCGTCTATCGAGGTCAATGCCAGTCATGACGGGACCATACACCGCAGACCAGTGCTGTGCAACCCAATAGCGATTGCCGCTCGGATGCACTCCCGGCACATATCCATTGACTTCTTGGGGGTAATCAGTCAAATTTCGGCTTTCGTGCATAATGCAGGTGTGGACTTGTTTCGGCCGAAACTCGGTCGGTTGACGAACTGGGAGCAGGGAAATGACGCAGCACAGCAGTTTGAAGTCGGCGAACAAGATCGTGACGAAGCGCAACGTTTTGAAGCGGTTCGAGCGAATAGACGTCCTCCGCGCGCGCGGCAAATGGAAGCCCGGCGACAGGGCGCTCGGTCTGCCCAAGACAAAGCAGGCCCCGTAAGGACAGAACGTATGTGTTTCATTGCGGTTTCGGCCGTGAATGAAGCGTGCGAGACCGTCCTTGTCGCTTGCAACGAATCGATGGCCAGCCAATCCGCTTCTTTGACTCCTGAACGATTCTGCTTCGGCAGACTTGAGAAAAGCGGCAACGGTTTTGCCCGACGGAACAAACACTCCGGGATCGACGTTCAGAGCGGGGAAGAATGATGAAACGGATGCTTCTAGCGATGGCTGTGGTGCTTGCGGGGGCACAGGTGGTGTCTGCTGCGAGAATCGTCCCGGTCAGAGCGAAAGTGGACAAAGTCATTCTCCGGCTAGAGCCGTCGTTCAAGGCTTCAGCCGTGGGATACGCGCACAAGGGCCAGATTCTCAGGAATTCGGGGTCCGAAGGCAATTGGTTGCAGATACTTCCCACCCGTGATGTTTTCGTATGGGTGCCGCGCGAACATCTTGGCGACGGTGTTGTTGTGGGAGCCAGAGTAAGGGCCCGGTCCGGGCCAAGCATAGATTATCCTGTTGTCGATCAACTTCTGAAGGGGGAAAAGGTGGAAGTCGAGTCTGTCGAACAGGATTGGGTCAAGATCCGGCCGCCGAAAGGAAGAGTTCTCTGGGTCCACAAGACTGTTGTGGAGAGCGCTCCGGACGAGAAGCTCGCGGAAGCCGAGAATGACGACAGGGAACAGGAAAAGAGGGAGACAGACGTATCCCGTGTGCCTGGGGCGCCGCCTCGGCAGTCACCAGCTGCGAAAAAGCGCATAAAGTTGGCCACTCATGGGCCCGACGGAGCGGACAGTGCCACCGTTGGCTCGCCGCCGGCACCTGTGAAGGCCAGCCATCGAGAGGTTGTTGGTTTGACGGATGCAGAAGCTGAAGAAGTTAAGGCGCCCGCAGCCATGGCAGCGATGGGCCTGGTGCTCCACGATGGCCAGGGAGCTGTTGTGAAATACGATGGAATCCTGCGCGGAAGTGCTTTGTTTTCTCAGAGCCCGTCACGATTCCGGCTTCTTACCCCGGGCAGGGGAGCTCAAACCATTTGCTTCATTGCAGGCAACAGGCTTCAGTTTGCCAGGTATGTAGGCAGACGGATTGCCGTAGGCGGAAGACAGTATTGGGTAAAGCAATGCGATGTGCCCGTCGTCGTTCCGCAATGGGTCGATGCCGACGGCAATCAAGCGAGGGGAGGCGAATAGTGCCGGGATTTATCATGGACCTGTTGCATTACGAGATGGCCGGCCAGGAGGCATGGCGCATAATCGTCTTCTTTGGCGTGGTGCTTTTGTCGCTTATCGTCGGTCGCCTGGCCCGTCATTTCATGGAACGTGCTGCCAGGCATTCTATCGTTGCGAACAAGGCGTCCCTGTCGAAGTTGCTCACATCACTTTCAAGGCCTGTTGTACTGCTTGCCTTTGCGATCGGTGTGTGGCTCGCGTTGCCGTTCCTTCAGCTATCAGAGAACACACAAGACATGGCCGGAACCGCAGTGCGAGTTCTGTGCGTTGTTGCGGTTGGTTACGCTATTTATCGCCTGGTTGATGTTCTCGACTACTACCTCGCGGAGTTTGCGAAACGGACGGAAAGCAAGGTTGACGACATGCTCGTTCCGCTGGTTGGGAAGAGCATTCGCATAACGGTAGTCGTCCTCATCCTTGCCCAGGTAGTCCAGTCGCTCAGCGATAAGCCGCTGACTTCAGTGATTGCCGGTCTGGGCGTTGGCGGATTGGCCATCGCGCTGGCCGGGCAGGATACGATCAGGAACTTCTTCGGGTCCCTCGTCATTCTCGGGGACAAGCCGTTCGAGATCGGGGACAGGATCGTCCTTGACGGGCATGATGGCCCGGTCGAAAGCGTGGGATTCAGGTCCACCCGTATACGCACGCTTGAGGGCCACCTGGTAACTGTGCCGAACGCCGAAATGGTCAACAAGACAGTGCAGAACATTGGTAAGCGTCCATATATAAAGCGATTCGCGAACATTACAATAACCTACGATACGCCGCCCGAAAAAGTGAGGCGAGCAGTGGAAATCATAAAAGATATTCTTGCTGACCACGAGGGCATGAACCCCGACTTCCCGCCGCGCGTATTCTTCAGCGATTTCAATGACTGCTCGCTGAACATCATGATGCTTTACTGGTATCATCCCCCGGATTACTGGACCTACATGGAATTTACAGAAAAGGTCAACCATGAGATTTTGACTCGCTTCAATGAGGAAGGAATCGAGTTCGCGTTTCCAACTCAGACCCTGTATCTCGCCAATGACGAGAAGCGCCAGCTCGCCGTTCGGCTCTTGAAGGAACAGAGCTGACAGGAAGAGCCGTGAACCGAATCATAAACAAGGCGAAGTTATCAGAAGAAGTTTACATGATTCGTGTCGAAGCCCCGCTTATTGCTCAGGAGCGTAGGCCCGGCCAATTTGTTATTCTTCAGCTTGATTCCGATTTCGGAGAACGCATTCCTCTGACCATAGCAGACGCTGATTCGGTCGAAGGTTCGATTACGCTCATCTTCCAGGTAGTCGGCAAGACCACGCATAAGCTGGCTGACTTGGAGGAAGGCGAAATCATAGAGAACCTTGTGGGGCCGCTCGGGAAACCGACGGATATCGCCAAGTTCGGCACCGTAGTCTGTGTAGGCGGCGGCATAGGAGTGGCGCCGCTTCATCCCATAGCGCAGGGCATGAAACGGGCCGGGAATTACCTGGTTACGATACTCGGGGCACGACAACGTGACCTTGTCATTCTGGAAGACCGGATGAAGGCGGTTTCGGATGAATTGATAGTCTGCACCGACGACGGCAGCTACGGCCGGAAGGCCCTTGTGACAGAGCCACTGAAGGAACTGTGCGAACGAGCCACCGCCCCCAATCTCGTCGTCGCCATAGGACCGCCGATCATGATGAAGTTCTGCGCCGAGACAACACGGCCATACGGGATTCACACCGTCGTCTCGCTTAACGCGATAATGATGGATGGAACCGGCATGTGCGGTGGCTGCAGAGTGACTGTCGGAGGGAAGGCCATGTTCACCTGTGTGGACGGTCCAGAATTTGACGGACACCTCGTGGATTTCGATGGCTTCATGAAACGGCTTGGTGCCTATAGAAAACAGGAAGAAGATGCACACGAACAATGCCATCTTGACATGGCAGCGCAGCGAAAAGAAGCTGGGCAGTGAGTTCCACATGAGCCACAAGACGCGCGATCAACTTCGCGATGAAGCGGGCAAGATCCTTGCGGATCTGCTGAACAGAAAGGATCCGCTTAAGCCGAAGGACCGGCTTGCAATACCCTCGCAGGACATGCCGGCACAGGACGCTGTCCAGCGGCGCAGTAACATGAACGAGGTGGCGCTGGGCTTCTCGGCCGAGCAGGCCCAGGTTGAAGCATTGCGTTGCATTCAATGTCGCAACGCACCGTGCGTGAAGGGTTGTCCCGTACGCATCGACATACCCGGCTTCGTCCATGCAGCGGCTGAGGGGGATTTCAAGAAGTCGATTGATATAATCAAGGCCAGCAGCCTCCTGCCCTCTGTGTGCGGAAGAGTTTGTCCTCAGGAGGCGCAGTGCCAGCTCGAATGTACCGTCGGCAAGACATTGAAAGATGTCGATAAGGCCGTCGGCATCGGGCGCATCGAACGGTTTGTTGCCGATCTCGAGCGGGAATCCGGCGCCGCCAGCCTGCCTTTCATCAAACCGGAGACGGGCAAGAAAGTGGCCGTAGTCGGCAGTGGGCCGGCAGGCATTACAGCGGCGGCCGACATACGCCGCGAGGGTCACGCCGTCACGGTATTCGAGGCGTTCCACAAACCTGGCGGCGTTATGGTTTATGGCATTCCGGAATTCAGGCTCCCTAAGAAGATTGTCGAAGCAGAAGCGAACGCATTGAAGGCGATGGGCGTGGAACTTGTCACAAACTTTGTCGTCGGGAGAACGCGGAAGCTCAAGGACTTGATAGACAAAGACGGCTTCGATGCGATTTTCATCGGAAGTGGAGCCGGCTTGCCGAAGTTCCTGAATATACCGGGCGAAGATTTTGCAGGAGTTCTGTCGGCCAATGAGTTTCTCACCCGCTCTAACTTGATGAAGGCATATGATCGAGAGAAAGCAGATACTCCCATTATCAATGCCAGGAAGGTGGCTGTTCTTGGTGGCGGCAATGTTGCCATGGACTCCGCCCGGACCGCCGTGCGACTCGGCGCCGACGAAGTACACCTCGTGTACCGGCGGACCGAGGCAGAAATGCCCGCGAGGGTCGAGGAAGTGCAGCATGCGAAGGAAGAAGGCGTTATTTTTCATCTCCTTCAGAATGCAAAACGGATACTCGGCAACGATGCCCATCAGGTAATCGGCATGGAATGCCTTAAGTATGAACTCGGAGAGCCAGACGATTCGGGACGGCGCAGGCCCGTGGTGATAGCCGGAAGCGAATTTGTCATCGACGTTGATGCCGTCATTGTCGCTATCGGGAACGAGAGCAACCCGCTGCTGAAGCAGACCACGCCCGACCTGGACACCAATAAGTGGGGCAACATTATTGCGGACGAGAACGGCAGCACATCGCTGGATCGGGTATATGCCGGCGGCGATATCGTACTCGGCGCCGCCACGGTCATTCTGGCGATGGGGCAGGGCCGGACCGCAGCGGCAGCGATCAACGAACTGCTTGCGCAGCCGCATTCCGTCGATCCTCTGGTTGTCGCCAGTTCAACTTGTTTGACCGGGAAGGTGCTGCTATAATGGGCTACACGTCCGAGGGTTTCCTCTTGACCCCGGTGGCACCAAATACACAGTGGCGCCGGGGTTCTACCTGCATATGAGGCACGTGCATCACAAGTTATGCTGCTGGTTGGTCCTGGCACTGACCATTGCCTCGCTGCCGGCTCTTGCGAGGGACTATCTTGTATTCGACGTTGTTGGCGACAGTGTCTCAGCCGGAGTTAACCCCGACTATTATCCCGTCTTCCAGCCGTATGGCTGGGTGCATATGCTCTTCGGGCAGCAGGGCACCAGCACAGTTCCGCCCGAAGCAGGCATCACCAACCTGTGGCCGGGCATTGTGCTCCACAACAGCGCCGTGTCGGGGTCGAAGGCCTCAGAATGGGTCGACACGGGCGGCTATCCATATATGGAAGCTGTCCGGTCGCATCAACCCGACCTGGTTGCCGTCATGATAGGAGGCAACGACTTCCTCTTCTATGGCGAAGACGGGGTCCTGTCCGAGGCGGAGAGGACGGAATACAGAACAAATCTTGCGCAGATTGTGCAATTGCTGCGGGACAACACGCCGGTGCCGGATATCGTCATCCTGGGCTACTATGATCTTTTTGACAATCTCAGCACGAATCTGCCCCCCGCCTATTCGAACTACTTCCGGATGTCGGCAGCGACAGTTGATGGCAACGAAATTATCCACAACGTTGCGTCTTCAAATCAGTGTTTTTACCTGAGCATCTATGAGGACTTCATGCACTACTGCTATGGCGCTGAGATTGGCGATGCAGATCACCTCGTGCCTGACTACGTCCGAACGCCACTGCTCGACCTTGATATTCATCCGGTGACTGCAGGGCATCGCGCTATTTGCCGTGCCTTCGTTGGAATTCTGCATGAACTTGATGCGATCCCGACAATCCGCTCGTTCCAGTCCGAGGCTGGCGCAGTATCGTTCACGTGGCGGAGCAGTATCGGACAGAGATACGCCATAGAGACAACTGATGACCTTGACGACGCAGCGTGGGTGATCGCGTCGCCCACCAACTCCGGCACCCCACCGTCTAATTGCCACACCAGTGTTGTCGGCTCTGTAACGGCCCGCTTTTATCGGATCGTTGTTGTCGAGTAATGCAGATGGCCTCAGCGGACGGAGTGGCGCCGCTGAGCCTTGGCGTTCCCGTGGGCCCGCTTATTGCGCGAGTATTATAGCAGGTGGCTCGCACTGAAACAGGTGGCCCGCGCCGTCCCGGCTCGGCCCACCTTGCCTGGAATCGGCTGCACTCATGAAACTTGCGGGTTACAGTGCCGCTTCTATCGCGATATCCTTGCCGTCCTTCACAGCTTCGAATTGCGCCTGTAGTTCTGCGACTCTCCAGTATGTCGGCAGATGCCTGTAGTAGACTTCCAGGCACAGACAGGCAAGGGTCGTGTCATAGACATCGCATGCTTGATGCGTTGTGCCGCTGGCCCAATGACCGTCATCAGCCTGATTCTCGATGAGCATCGGCAACATGTTCTTGTTCCATTCATCCCACATGACGCCGCCGTGCTGGAACTTGGCCTGCGTCATGTAGTACCAGCCATATGTCCCGAAGTCATCTGCCTCCCATGCCGGCAATTTGTCGGAATATGCCTGCAGCGAGGACACCACTGCTCCGTCCTGCGCGTGACCCACCAGCTGGAGGCAAAGTGCGCCGGCACCCGTCAGCGTCGGCCTGTTTCCAACATCGTCATAGCCGAACCCGCCGCCTGCCTGCGCAAAGCTCTTAACGCCTGCAACACTTCTCTCGATGGCTTCCTCAAGCCCATCCATATAGGCACCTGCCAGCTTGGCCGCCTTGAGTGCCTGCACCTGCCAGCCCGTGACCGACATATCCCTTCGGTCTGCTTTGCTATAGTCGTAGTCCCATGCGCCGCCCGCCTGCTGGCCGTCGATGATCACCTTGATCGCCTTTGCGACCGGATCTTTGAGCATGACCATCTTCGTCATGCCGTAAGACTCCGCGAGTGCATACGCTGCAATCGCATGTCCATAGACATAGTGATCGCCCGCTTCCTTGAACCTGCCATCTTCGCCCTGAGCATATAGGAGGTACCGGATCGCGTTCTCAACAGTCCGTCCGAATTCAGGAGATGCCGGTGTTTCGCCATGTGCCATGTAGCACAAAAGAGCCAGCCCACACATTCCGGTCTTTGAAGGCCCAGCCCACGCCCCGTCTTCCAACTGGTTTGCCTTCAGCCAGCGCAAGGCCGCAAGCACTGCCGGCAGGCTTTCGGAAGACCCCTCCTTGTGCGCTGCCTGGCCGATGGTTCTGGATGTCCGTGAACCACGTCGCAGATTCTGAAGGATAGCCACGCTGTCTGATGATGCGAGCGCCTGATCAAAGGTCTCGCCAAACGCAGCCTCGCGTGCCATTGCGTCAGGTACGTCTGTAACATCCGCGTTCTCCGCGATGGACTGGGAGGGTAGATCTACCGTCAGATACTCTAAGTGATTATCCGGCAGTGTTGTTTCAATCTTTTGTGGTTCGGGTCGATCGAGCTCCGGTGGAACTTCCTGACGCAGGATTACCGGCGCTATGCTTGGCGGCAGAACTTCCCTGTGAATTCCGACGAAGAGAATCAGCAGCAGAAGCACGATCGCACATGTGAACGTTGATGCCGATGAAGGACCGATAATACGCTGCACGGCGGTCACGGCATACTTGTGGTCACCGGAACCCCGAGGCGCGCGAAGACCTCTAAGAATTCGCCGAAACTTCGCACACCATGACTCCTCAGAAGTTACCAGACTCGTCAGGTTACCTATTATCATAGCCGCCTCCTTTTCTTTTTGCAGGACGGCGGCCAGCCGCTTCCCGTGTTCGCGTGTTGCATCTATAAGAACGCATCTCATGTCGGGATTCTTAGTGCAAAGGAATGCCGATCCGACTACACTTGTATCAACAGGGATACATGAAACGATCCGTTGCAGTGATAGTAGTTCTAGCGATGTGGGCACTGCCCGCCTTTGCCCAGCAGGCGCAGACGTTCAAAGCCTACCCATTGAACCAGGAGAAGACGCAAGATCTTCTCAAGGCAGTCACTGCGGTTCTGGCAGAATACGGCAACGTGATAGAAGGAGGGGGGGGCGGGAAGATACTGGTTGTCGCTACCCCCGAAACACATACACGAGTTGCTGCACTGCTGGCAGAAATCGATCCGCCACCGCACAACATACGTATTGATTTCTCTGTCACAGGGGTCGGCTCTAAGAAGAGTTCCGGCGCCTCGATCACCGGAACTGGTGGCGTTATTGTCAAACAGGACGGCACCGGCTATCGCATAAAGGTCAGGCCGCAGGTGAAGAATGATCTTTCCTCCAGTTCCGGTTCAGCGGCGGGGCAGTCGGTCGTAGTTGCGGATGGCAAGCAAGCAAGTCTCGTTATCGGTCACGAGGTGCCGTTCTTTGATTGGCTGAAAGACTATGGTTTTCGACAGGGCGATTTCGACAGGGAGGAAATTGTTCGGGCGACGGGTTCGTGGCTTCGTGTAGAGCCGAAGATTATCGGGAACGGCCGTCTGATTTCGCTGACCCTGACGCCCGAGATGGTTGTGCGCGTGAAGAATGGAACCACGCGATTGCAGTTCGTGAGTGTATCAACCCACGTGACAGTAGCGGATGGTGCAACCGTTCACATCGGCGGTCTGGCAAGGGACAGTGAGTTCTACCAGAAGTTCCTGGTGGGTTATGACAGCGCGGGCAATCCGCGGAGCACTGATATGACCGTTACGGCAACAATACTGAACCCGGATGGCCGTCGCGCGTACTGATCGAGAGTCAGGAAACCGCGGGAATGCGGTCTTCGTGTGAGCCGGACGGGCCAGCAATAGATGGCTCAACCCATTGGTTCGCAGAAACATCTGGTGTAAGTTTCGTCGGCACGATACCCGCGACCTCATTACGTGCATGCCAGCCCTTCCTGACTCCAGACCTCCTGACATAGGGCGTCTTTTTCGCTCTGACAGTTTCCACCTCCATTATCACGCACAGGCCGTGGATATTGGTCCAAACGGTTGTTTGAAGTTCCCGTGACAAGCCCCACCCGCTGCTTCGAGGGCTCGGACCCAAAACTGTCCGTTTTTCCATTATCCGACCTGCTGCTGATCGCCTCGATGGACCGCGATCCGTCGGACCGCCGGTTCGACCGACTCATGGCATACCTGGGTTTACTTGATGACGCGGCTCAGCTCTTTCGTCCGGGGACGGCGATTCCTGGCGCCGGAGTGCTCCTGGCTATTCCCGTGTTAGTTGCCAGTGACGTCATCGACTCTGCCCATGAAGTCTACGGCAGCATCGGTCCGGCGTTTTTCGGGCTGCGCACCACGATCGTGGCGCAGATGCACTTGTCGAGTACGAGACGGAACCTGACGATCCCGCGCGCGAAGTTCCCAATCCAAAGTGGAACATGCTGAACAGACAGCTTCGGCAGGCCCGAGCAGCGGTGAAGCGCTGCAAAACACTGGAACTCCGACGCGCAGCCGTTCCCCGCCGCCTACCCGTCGGGCAGGTTGTTGCCGGGCCAGTGGTTAAACTCGCTACCGAGCGCATGCACCTCACCAGTCTGCTGAAGATGGTCGCCTATCAAGTGGAGAGCGACCTCTTTCGACTGGTCACGCCACACTACAAGCGCGCAGAGGACGAGGGCCGTACGCTTGTCCAGTCGGCGCTCGCATCTGCGGCGGATA
>SPBP01000287.1 GCA_004525935.1 Lentisphaerales bacterium
ATAGAAGATAGAAACCACACCCGCGCTGACGCGCACAAGGTCGCGAGGACCGCTAAGAACTGCAAAATGCAGAACCACGGATGAACACGGATAGACATAGCCACAAAGAGACACAAGAACCTCATTACAGAAGATCGCGAAGGACGCTAAGAACTACAGAACCACGGATGAACACTGATGGCCACGAAAAGGCGCAAAAGGCACGGAAACTCATTACAAAAGATCCCCGCGATGAACGCGGGGCAGGCACGAATGGGGCCCAGCACCAGAGCCCGCCTGCGGCGAACACGATGCTGGGTAAAAATGGGATGGGAAGTTGCGCCCCGATACATCAGGGCGCGGCTCAATCGGTCGGGCCCATAATCTACCATGCCTGCAACTCTGACTCGGTGTTCCCGTGGGCCCCTCATTCATCCGTGTAAATCAGTGTTAATCCGTGGTTAGAAGCAGTTCCCTGCGTCTCTGCTCCTCCGCGTCTCCAGTGGCACGCCGTAGTGCTCTGACCTCCGGAGGGGAGTCGGGGTACGAAGGCGGCTGCGGGAGGAAGTCGTCGCTATTCGTGTCATTTGTGGTTACCGGCGGATTGTGGTGACGCCCGACAGGCGGGGCTAAGAAGGCTTGCTACGCGTGCCCGCGGGATTCTAGACTGTGCGCCATGAATAGGATTGAGTGGAAAGATTGCAGGCTGGTCAGGAAGGTGTCGCTGCTGCTGGCGACCGGTTTCGGGCTTGGGCTCTCGCCGGTGGCCTCCGGCACGGTCGGCACGTTGCCGGGAATACTGATCGTAGTCGGTACGCCGGATTGGGGGCTTGCGCCAGAGATTCTTCTCGCCCTGCTATGGATTGTGCTCGCGGTTCCGCTATGCGGCATTGCCGAAGAGCATTTTCGGGTCAAGGATGATGGTCGCATTGTGGCCGACGAGTATATGACCTTTCCGCTCGTGTTGATCGGCCTGCCGTGGCGGCAGTTTCCGATCCTGCTGGTGATGGCATTTGTCACGCATCGTCTGTTCGATATTCTGAAGCCACCCCCGGCGCGGGGGATTCAGAAGCTTACGGGCGGGCTTGGCATTGTTGCTGACGATGCGATTTCCGGGCTGTACGCGCTGGCTTTAAATCATATTCTCTTTCGACTGTTCTTCTGATGAAACGATCTGAACATAACAAGGCACGGGGAGCGGTACTGTGGTTTACCGGGTTGTCGGGCTCCGGCAAGAGCACTCTTGCCTCGGATATTGCCCGCCGACTGGTGGAACTCGGCTTGCCGGTTGAGCATCTTGATGGCGACCAGCTCAGGGCAATGTTCCCGGGCACCGGATTCTCGCGCGAGGAACGCGACAGCCATGCTCGCCGAGTTGGGTTCCTCTCCTCCCTGTTGGAGAAGTACGGGGTTTTCGTGGTCACCTCGTTGATCTCGCCCTACTCTGAATCGCGGCGGGCCGTCAGGGACATGTGCACCGGTTTCATTGAGATCCACGTATCCACGCCGCTCGACGTGTGTGAAAAGCGGGATCCAAAGGGGCTGTATCGCCGGGCGAGGAACGGTGAGATTACCCAGTTCACCGGTGTGACCGATCCTTACGAGGCGCCGGCCGATCCCGAACTCACGATCGACACCTCTTCGATGTCGGCCGAGCGCGCCGGCGATATGGTGCTGGCATACCTCGCAGAGAAAGGCTTTGTTCCCAACGGAAGATGAAGCTCCGCCCTCTAACTCACCTGAAGCAGCTTGAAGCGGAAAGTATCCATATTATCCGCGAAGTTGTCGCCGAATTCGAGCGGCCCGTGATGATGTATTCCGTAGGCAAAGACTCCTCCGTTATGGTGCGGCTTGCGTTGAAAGCATTTCATCCCGGGTCCCTTCCGTTCCCATTGTTGCATGTGGATACAGGCAGCAAGTTTCGCGAGATGTACGAGTTCAGGGATAAGTTCGCGGAGTCGATTGGCGAAAAGCTTATTGTTCACAAGCATGCCCAGGCCGGCGAGATCAACCCGTTCGACCACGGTACACAGAAGTGCTGCGCCGTCCTGAAGACCGAAGCCCTGCTTAATGCTCTCAGTGCCGGCGCTTTCGACGCCGCGTTCGGCGGAGCGCGGCGAGAGGAGGAGAAATCCCGCGCGAAGGAACGCATATACTCGTTCAGGGATTCGGCAGGTCAGTGGGACCCGAAGAATCAGAGGCCGGAGCTCTGGAATCTTTACAACGGGCGGGTCAACAAGGGCGAATCTATTCGCGTGTTCCCCCTGTCCAACTGGACCGAGCTGGATATCTGGCAGTACATCTACCTCGAGAAGATACCGGTAGTACCGATGTATTTTGCGCGGGAACGCGAAATGGTTGTACGCGATAACCAGCTCATCTCGCAGGACGGTCCAATGCCGTTAAGAAAAGGCGAGAAGCTCGAGAAAGTCATGTGCCGGTTCAGGTCACTTGGCTGCTATCCCTGTACCGGCGCTATAAGGTCCGAGGCAGACACTGTTCCGCGCATTGTCGAGGAGATGATGACGGCGCGTATTTCAGAACGGTCGACCCGCGTGATCGATCATGACACTGAAGGCTCCATGGAGATCAAGAAGAAGGAAGGCTATTTCTAGTCCTTACGATGCAACAAGAGGCCGACAACGTTTCTGGCATAGACGAGTTCCTCGCGCAGGATGCCGGCAAGGACCTGCTCAGGTTTGCCGCTATCGGCAGCATTGATGACGGGAAGTCAACGCTGATAGGCCGCCTGCTGCACGACTCGAAAAATATATACGAAGACCAGATCGATGCCATACGCGAGCTGAGCAGGGGCTCCGATGAATCGTCGGAGATCGATTTCTCCCTGGTTACCGACGGACTCAAGGCCGAGCGCGAGCAGAAGATCACCATAGACGTTGCCTATCGCTATTTCTCCACCCCCAGGCGCAGATTCATAATTGCCGACACCCCGGGCCACGAACAATACACGCGCAATATGGCAACCGGCACATCGACGGCCGACCTGTCGATCATACTCATCGATGCGCGACACGGCGTGCTGCCGGAGACCAAGCGGCATGCGTTCATTTCGTCACTGCTCGGCGTATCGCATCTGCTTGTCGCTGTTAACAAGATGGATATGGTCGCGTATGAACAGAACGTGTACGACGGAATCCGGGAGGACTTCATCGAATTTCTGAGGAAGCTTCGCATCGCCGACGTAAGATTCGTTCCCATCAGTGCGCTGAAAGGGGACAACGTGGTGGACCGCTCCGGTAACATGCCGTGGTACCAGGGCGAGCCACTGCTGGAAATACTCGAGTCGGTCTATATTGCGGGCGACCGTAACCTCATCGATCTCCGGTTCCCGGTCCAGTTTGCCCTCAGGCCACATCAGGATTTCAGGGGCTACTGCGGCCAGGTTGCTTCCGGCATAATAAGGGCAGGCGACGAGGTGACAGTCCTTCCGTCGATGCAACAGACGAGGATCAAGTCCATCGTTTCATACGACGGCGAACTGGATGCTGCGGCTCCACCGATGTCCATTGCTGTGACCCTTCAGGACGAAATTGACGTGAGTCGCGGCGACATGATTGTGCACAGGCACAACTCGCCAAGGATAGAACGGCGCTTTGAAGCGATGGTCGTCTGGATGAGCGAGCAGCCGATGGACCCTAAAAAGCCGTACTTCATGAAGCATACTACCCAGCTGACAAGGGTGAGGATAGACGAAGTGCGATACAGGGTGGATGTAGACACACTGAATCGCATCGAAGCTGTCCCACTCAAGTTGAACGAAATCGGGCGTGTGGCTTTCACCTCGACCCGGCCGATCTTCTATGACG
>SPBP01000227.1 GCA_004525935.1 Lentisphaerales bacterium
GTGGCTGATTGCACGGCGAAGCGGGGTGGGCGGAGCAGATACGAAACAACAGGCACAGAGTTATGGCAGGGCCGCCGTTGGGATTGCCATCGGGACAGGCATTGGAATGTGTCTTGTATTTCTTCCGTTCTATGCCGCGGCACCTTCGAATTTCGTATTCTGGCTCATCAAGTATCATTCCGGCAGGGAGGCAGGTGGCGCCGTTGCGCTGCTGGCCTATAAGGCAGGTTTCATTTCACGTGTGGTACAGGCTTATTTTGTTGCCGTTTCACTGCTGGCCGCGTTGGTGATCTGGCGTGCATTTCAGCCGCGTACCGGCGAGAAGGGGCGATGTGCAGCGGTGTCCGGTCGTTGCACACTGGTCTGTGCGCTCTGGCTTTGTGTTGCTGCTGTCAGTCTTCTTCATTTCATGGCGCCGTTTCCGTACGATGATTACCAGGCAGCGATATTCCCGCTCTTTGCCGTAGCGCTTGCGTCCGGGCTGGCGCGTGCCATGTCTACTGCGCAACGGGCAACCTGGCTGGTTGTTACCGTGCTCCTGCTCTCAACGGCCGCATCTTTCTCGTCACCGATTAATATGGCCTGGGCGTTGCAGGAACGTGACAGGATCTGGTTTCGGGTGAAGGAGCAGGCGCCGTTAGCCAGGCTCCAGGCAGCCGGGAAGCTAGTCAGGGACCTTTCGGGCCTGGGAAGTGGCGCTGTTCTTCTCACGCAGGACACATATCTTGCCGTCGAGTCCGGGTTGCGGGTACCGGAAGGGCTTGAGATGGGGCCGTTCGCTTACTATCCTGATATGTCGACGGCCGATGCGAAGAAGCGGCACGTGTTGAATGCGGAACTCATGAAGGAACTGCTGACGAACAGTGATTCCCCGGTAGCGGCGTTCAGCGGGTACAGTCTTACCATCAAGTGTCCGGAGGTCACCGAGTTGCCGGAATCGGAACAAGCTGAACTGCGTGGGCTTTTGCTCGAGCGTTATGAGCTGCGCGAGGAGATTGAGCGGTTTGGCCAGGCCTCGACTACGTTGCAGATCTATGTACGGAAGACAGAGTAAACAACTGGCAAGATTCTCGCGCAACTTGTCCGCCTGTGGAGGAGAGACGCAGAGATGCAGAGAACTACATAATGCAACCGCCGATGAACGCGGGGCAGGCAGGGACAACAGGACAACAGGACCACAGGACCACAGGACAACTGAGGCCGGGGCAGGCCGGACAACTCATTACAGAAGGACGCAAAGAACTGTAAGTGAGCGGTGAACAGTGAGCAGTGAACAGTGAACAGTGAACGGATGTCAGGTGTCAGGCCGGGCCGAAGTCTTATTGCATTCGGTCTGAAGCGGGGAGATAGGTCCCGTGGTCCTGTGGTCCCGTTGTCCCGTTGTCCATCTTCATCAGTTGTGCTGTTTCTGCTTGCTACTGCGGTTCTTTTTGCAGTAGAGCCGGCGGCGGGTCAGCAGTTGCGGTTCAATGTGGGGCACGAGGAATTGCAGGTGCCCGATTACGCCAACCTGCGGATTGGTCCGTTCTATTCGAGCATCGGCTTCAGTCAATCCATTGGATACCGCTACTCGTATGGCAGCACCAACAACATCGACACCATTGACGGCACGAAGCGTGGGGTTATCCAGGATACCGGGGCGGAAGCGCCGCTGGTCTCGACGCTGACGATGAGGAACTACATACCCATCTCGCGTATTGCCGAGCTGGATCTGTCGCTCTGGCTCAGTTATCAGCATTACCCGCTGAAGACGCAGGAGGACCAGTTCATCTTCAACGTGGCCGATGGTGAGGAGATTTCTGCGAGTATAGGATACGAGTATCAGCCGACCTCGTATCTCCGGATATTCTTATATGAGCTCCCGAGATTCTCCTCGGACTACATTGATATCAGGGGTCTCACTGACGACTATGGCGGGCAGAACTATGCTCGGTTCCAGAACAGTTTCGGCGCCAACGCCGACGTTCTGATACAGAAAGACATGAACCTGGCGATGAGCCTGAGCAGGTCGGACGTTATTCCCGCGGACGATGAATTCAAGGACCAGCGGAGTTCCGGATATAATGCCAGTCTTGCCTGGGAATATCAGATGAACCCGAGGCTGGTCACGGGGCTCAGCGCCAATTACGGTATCGCATCCTATCCCGATTCCAACCAGAAAGACAGCGGGTCGCTGGCCCTGTCGGCATTTGGTAATGCGGCTGTATTCAGGAACACCACTGCGTCGATCAGCGCGGGCTACTCCAGGGCGATGATATCCGCCACAAACCAGGTCGGGTCAGACATTAATTCAGGTATTATTGTCGCGTCAGCATCGGTCAACTCCGAGATTTCGAAGGGTCTATCGCATGCGATTTCCTATAATCGAAACCAGGGCCGAGGTTTCGAGGGGGGGCTGGATATCAGCGAGAGCTTCAGTTACGCGTTGAGTTGGAAGAGGGATATGATGGCCATGGGTTTCAGCGTGGCGATGAGTGACACCAGCAGCCAGGGCACTAGATCCGACGGATATTCTGATTGGACAGCTCAATTCAATGCGTCCTTCCCGCTGAGTTCAAGTATCCAGGGCAAGTTCACTTCGACCTACAGTGTGCGCAGCAATGGCAGCCTGTCAGCTGCGGAAGGGGATCTGGTTTCGGCGGAACTACTCAGCGACTACAGCACGTGGGTCAACAGGTTTGATACCGGTTACAGTTTCACCAAGAGTATTGCGATGTCCGCATACGCCGAATACATAGATCGGCAGAGTGATGAGCAGAGCCTGTCGTACGGCAGGTTTGTTACCGGCATGAACTGCACCTATTCCTACCAGTTCTAGCAGCCTTCCGCTTGTTGGCCTTGTAGTACTGTGGTGTTGGCTTGCCAGCAGTTTGCATTGCGGATTTCGTGAGCAAGCCGATACGGCCATATCACCTCATCTGCGGCGTTCTCGCGGGTCGTGCGTATGCCAATACAGCCCGACCCGCTCCGCCTGGCAGCTGAGGCAATCTGACCGCATCGTTTGCTCAAACTTCGAAATCCGCAATGCTTTTGCACCCGGCCAGGTTATCTCCCTTCGGATCGGCCGGGGAACTGCCCTGGCCTGAAGGTACAAGTCGCATTGGAAATTGGATTTGAGTGTTGGGTGTTGGATATTCGGTCCTATCGACCTTCTGTCCCCGCATCAACACGCGGTTCGGTCAGGCAATGGTAGTTCCCCGGCCGACCCGAAGGGAAGGAATCTGGCCGTGTCGGCTTGCTCACGCCTTTCCGCCTCTGGAGGAAAATCCGCAATGCAAACTGCTTGCAAGCCAGCCCCCACCATGAAGCAGGCAGCAAGTCGAGACCAGGTGGGGCCGGAATAGGCCGGATTTGCGGCCCGTCAGCTAACGGGCGCCCAAAAAGAGGGCAGAAAAACTGATAGGAACCGTTGACAATACGGGGCTCAGGACTATAATTAAGACGAAACATCAGTAGCGAAAAGACCCGTAAATCATAATGGCAGCAACGCAACGGGACTATCAGGCAATGGGCCGTGGTTACATCAAAGCGGCGGGGGGGGTGTTTACTCTTCTTGCCGTTACAGCACTGCTGTGTGGATGTGTTACGAGCGACGAGCAGAAACTCGCCGAACTCATCGCAAAGCAGATGAAAGAACTCGGGACCCCCGCCCCGGTCTCGAACGGCTACAATATGCCCGAATCACCCAGTCCCAGCCTGCGTGCAACCCGGAACCGCGGTAAGGTCACAATTCAACCGGAAAGTATCCTGCACATCACCGTCGAAGAAGATCCCACGCTCAGCAGTTCATACGAAGTCAATCAGTCATCTGCCATCCAGTTCAAGTACATCGGGCTAGTCTTCCTGCCCAGTATGACCGTCGAGCAAGCTGCCGTGGTGATTGAGAACACACTTCGCGATCGCGGGTTCAGGACAGCAACCGTCACCGTAAAGATTACGAAAGCGTCATACGATACCGTTCGCGTCACCGGCGCGGTTATGGAGCCATCCAATCTCAAGATTGGCCCCGGTTCCTCGGTACAACTCGGTGAAGTGCTCAGGAGGGCGGGCGGACTCCGCACGCAGGCCAAGGGAGCCAGAATCAAGATTGTGCGGGAAGGCATGCTGTCGCCCATCGGCATCGCCGGTGACGGCGAGGAATTCGTTTTGCTTAACGGCAACGGCAAGCCGGAAGTTCCGCTTGTTGCCGTTGCGAACAACGACTGGATACATGTGTTCGGCGGCTCGGAGGAAGGTCAGGGCGCGGGCGAGAAGAGCATCTACGTGCTTGGCGAGGTAGGGAAGCCCGGGGTTGTCACATTTGCGGCGAACGAGGCATGTACGATGCTCCACCTCATGTTCAAGCTGGGCGGACTTCCCAAGTGGGCGGATGACCGTAATGTCATGCTGGTACGACGGGATGACGGCGGCAAAGAGGAAACCACCAAGGTTAACGTCGAAACCCTCCTGAAAAGCGGGAATCCCGAAGACGACGTCAAGCTTGAGAATGGCGATCGGGTCATAGTCCGCGAGCGGCGGCTGATTTTCTAGGGGTATCCTAGGGTTCAAGGTTCTAAGTGCGGGTGTCAGGGAACTGCGAGTGAACAGTGAAGGATGGTCCCCGAATAAGGAACTGATTGAATGTTCAATATCCAACAGGGAATATCCAAGTTTCAAAAGGTGGGCCGGGCTGTCTCAGCGCGGTCATAGGAGCAGTTGGTTGCTCGCGCCGGGACGGCCCGAGCCACCTTTTGCAGTTTTTTCTGGTTCCAATTTGGATTTGAGCCGGGCTTGATGCAGTTGTAAAC
>SPBP01000445.1 GCA_004525935.1 Lentisphaerales bacterium
ACCTGAATTGCCATGTGGTCGGCCGCCATAATCTTCTCCCTGGCCTTGGCTCCATGATGCCTTAGGCCAAGATAAAGCACGATCACAAGAAGAAACGCGACGCCCGTCCAAACAGAGAGTTCTTTATTGCCTTTGGCAGTTCCCATGATTGATCAACCTTGTGGCTATCATTCGGAAAAGACAGTGCCACGGATACTATTTCATTCGACGATCGACCCAACTAGTCTTTCGAGAGCCCATCTGTTCATGAGTGCTCCAGGAACCGGCGCAGACAGCACTGTACAATATGCTCTCAGCGGTCTCTCCCGTATTTCACGTATCGCGCCTCGTGCGTTGTCCCGAAAGCTACCCAGTGCATCCTGAACCCTGTCCTCGAACGAATCTGCATCCGCATTCATCAATTCGGCCCCGAAAGCGGCAGTGGCACCATGCACACCATAGTGACGCATGAAAGCCGCTCCAGCTGCGATATTACCTGCCTGCCCTTCTCCCTGGCGGCCCTGAGTGATATCGATAGTAATTCTGCTTAAGAAAGATTCGCGTCCGAACAAAGAAGCGACGCACAGATTCCATGGATCGAATGCAACTCGGTCGAATTCTCTTTCGTACCTTCGGCAGAAGTCATCATCAAGTCCCGAATGATCACTTCGATTCACAGGATTATTCCCACAGAACACATATTGGTTCAGTCCGCCGCGGCAACCGTCACGGCAGCAGGCGTGTAATCTGCAGGCGGCTCGAATCCGAGCAGGACAAGACAGGTTGCCGCAATGCTGCTGATGCCCAGATTCTGTTCCTTGGAAAGTGACAGGCCCGCACTCCCGGAAGGATCATAAACGTATATCGGCACGGGATTCAGGGAGTGTGCGGTCTTAGCACATTTTCTTCCGCTGGTCGGGTCAAGCACCGCCTTCCCTGTCTTCTTGTCGCGCTCGAACATGTCGTCGGCATTGCCGTGATCAGCGGTCACGACAAGTATGCCATCAGCCTTACGAACCGCTTCAATAATCCGGCCAAGACAGAGATCCACGGTCTCGACTGCAATCTGGGCGGCCTGGTAAATGCCGGTATGCCCGACCATATCACCGTTCGGGAAATTGAGCCTGATGAAACGAGCTTTCGGTCCTTCTATTGCACCGACCACATAGTCCGTTATCTCGGCCGCCTTCATCCATGGACGTTGCTCAAAAGGGATGATATCCGAGGGTATTTCGACATACTCCTCAAATTCTTCACTGAATTTGCCGGACCGATTGCCATTGAAGAAATATGTTACGTGCCCGAATTTCTGCGTCTCACTGATCGCAAGTTGCTTCACATGTGCCAGCGAAAGATACTCGCCTACTGTTCTATCAAGCGCAGGCGGGGACACCAGGTACCTGGGCGGAATCAGTAGATCCCCATCGTACTGCATCATGCCTGCATAAGTCACCTTGCGCCGCGGTCCTCGATCGAACTCATCGAGTTGTTCATTGTCAAACGCTTTGCTGATTTCCATGGCACGGTCCCCCCTGAAATTGAAGAAGACAACGCTGTCCCCATCTTCAATCGTGCCACAGGGCTTCCCATCTGGACCGATGACAAATGCAGGCAGATCCTGGTCGATCACCCCGGGCATCTCGCGTCGATAGCTTTCTATCGCGTCCCGTGCTGAGCTGAACAGCCTGCCTTTTCCAAGCACATGAGTGTCCCATCCCAGCCTCACGATGTCCCAGTTGGCCTCGTAGCGGTCCATTGTTACTTTCATTCGGCCGCCGCCCGATGCTATTCTGCAGTCTATTTCACCCGCGCCATTCAACTCCGAAAGAAACTGCTCCAGCGAGTCAACATAGTCCAGCGCGGACGTCTCCGGAACATCTCGCCCGTCCAGCAGAACGTGGATCCGGCATTTCTTTACCCCCTCTGACCGCGCCTGCCGAAGCATCCCTTTCAGGTGGTCAATGTGACTATGCACATTGCCATCAGACAGCAGGCCCATGAAATGAAGCGTTGAATTGGCCGTCAGCACGTTATCCACAACTTCGCGCCAAGCTGCATCCTTGAAAATGCGCCCCGATTCAATCGCCTTATTTACCAGCTTCGCACCCTGGGCAAATACTCGACCGCAGCCCATGGCATTATGGCCGACTTCACTGTTTCCCATGTCTTCATCACTGGGAAGACCGACTGCAATCCCGTGAGCCTTGAGTTGTCCGCTCAGTGCATTCTTCTTCAGCCAGTCGAGATGCACAGTAAGCGCCGAACGGACAGCATCGCCTTCCTCGTACTTACCGATGCCCACACCGTCCATTATGACGAGCACTACTGGACCTCTGGGCCCTTTGAAACCG
>SPBP01000207.1 GCA_004525935.1 Lentisphaerales bacterium
CCCCCGTTCTCCCTCTGCTTCTTTCCTTCACGCATCGTGCCGGCCCCGGGCCGGAAACCCGCCCGAAAACGAGAAAACAAGGGCTGCACACGCTTGCCGAAGGGACACAATAATAATGCCTCTATATGGCAAAAATGCCATTATTGCAAGAATTCCAACGCTCTAATTGCCCAAAACATCAATTAGAACGGAAAAAGGGCTACTCAGAAAAAACCGTCCCGAAATGGCAGACAGGGCACCATTTCGGGACCGAGTTTAGGGACTGATCCACCCTCAATTGCCGCGATCGAACCGATCATTCGTGGACCTGCCCCGAGTTCACGAAGAAGCACCGTAAGCACGGTCGCCGTTGCAACAAGCGCGGCCTGGAAACCCCACATGCTTTCCAGTACGACAAACTTCAGCGCATTTCTCTTATCCCTGGAATTCATGTTCGTCAGTATTGAGCAATGCACCGCCGAATGTCGAACACGACCGGAGCGGCACACCAGTTCCTGGATGCCCTGCCTGCATGTTCACGTGCACAGAACCCGCCGTTTGCACGATCTTGCGTGTGAAGCAGAAATGCGCGCAACTTGCAGAATGCGAGTGTCTTACGTGTTATTGGAGGGAAAACGCCAAATTGGCCCAAAGTGCGCCGGGGCGTCCGGCGACGTTACGCGTGCGCTACATTCTTGCCGTTGAGATTGCTCATCTATGAACCCGGATTCGGTAGAACAGTGTTTTATTTGTTGCCCCGAGATCGATTATGGCATTTGTGATTGGTGCAGGCGGTGGCACTGCGAAGATGGCAGTCCATTGATCGGCGGTTGATGCGAGATTAGAACAACACTCCATGTACTGCCATGCTTGTCGGCCGCCTTTCCAGTCGATCCGCATTCCACCGACCTCCGACGCAACGCCGAGGATTGAAAGTACCGAAGTGGGGTCCTGCGGGTCGGTGTCGGCAGTGTACTCGTCAAGGTTGTTCATCACGTCTGAATCCGGGTCCTCTTGCGTATCATCGGTCAGCGGATTCAGGGCATTGCCAACTTCCCATCCGTCCGGCATTTGATCGTCATCTGTATCTGATTTGCCAGGGTCGGTGCTGTTTTCATATTCAGCCCAATCGTTCAAGTCATCGTTATCATCGTCGGCAGTCCCATCCTTGTTCGTGACGTTGCCGAATATCCCCGTTTCCCAGTAGTCAGCCATGTCGTCGGAATCAGTATCAACAAACTCGTCAGCGCCAATGTCCACAATGGAAACAATGTTGCTGTGTCCGGGATGATCCCACCTCGCCTCGCCGTCAATGTCGGTCGCCGGGGCATTGGATGAAGTCCCGGCGTCGATGCACGGCGACGTGCTCTTGAGCCGGTAGGATGGGGTCAATTGTGGGTCGTTGGTAATGTTGCCATCAGTCAGGTTTGTCCACCCCTGTATGCAATTCCAACGAATCACCGCGTTTGAATTGCCGCCTGACACTTGCGTGCCCGTATTGCCGTAGACAATGTTGTTCTCTAAAACACATGGAGCCGGCCCGACAACCCCTGCGAGGTCAATTCCTCCCCGAACCACTGAAGATGATATATTGCCAGCCACAGTGCAATTCTGGACAACCACTCCCTGGCCAAGAATCTGGAGCCCTCCGTATGAATTGGAGGCAACCACACAGTTGCGCACAATCCCCGTACCTGTGAGAGATATCCCTATACAAGTGTTGTCCGTGATAAGGCTGTTTTCCAGAAGACTGCTCTCCGGCGCTTGTATGGCGGCAGCCGATGTCGGAACCCATGTATTTACATTCTTACGAACCAGGCAGTCTCGAACCGTGCTGGCCTCCAGAATCTGAATTCCAGCTCCCCAATCTCCACGATTCCCTTGCACTCGGCAGTCAACGATAGTGCTGTTCCTACATGCAATACCACCACCAAATGTCGGGAGGTACAAATACCAGAATGTCCCGTCATTCCAAACCCAGTCCCAGCGACCGATACCGTTATTCTGAAGTATATCGCAATTCGTAACGACGCTGCTGTCGCAATAGATTCCTGCGCCATACCCACCGCTGTTGGAGTTCCCTACAATGACACAATTCTGTACTACGCTGTCCGTGGACCAAATCCCGCCGCCGAAAGCCCCAATTCCATACCCGCTTATACTGCCACCCCTCACGGTAAATCCATCTAGCGTGGCGCCAGATATGACCATGCACTGCCTGCCCTGCCCATCTATTGTCGTGCTTGTGGCACCATTCTGGCTCTGCAACGTAACACTGTTGCTCAGGTTTATCGTGTCGTTCAGCGAGTAGACCCCGTCGGCAACAACTACGGTGTCATTCGACACCGACACATCAATCGCAACTTGTATGTTTGTGGCCGCAGTCGCCCAGTTGGTATATGGCGGGATGTTTCCTCCGGCAAGGGAAACGTAATGCGTACCTGCTTCAAGGTTGGAACCAGCCGACGCCCATAACAGAACCAACACGGCCCATGACTTGATCAACTTGTCTGGTGCCCTGTTTTTCATAGGTGAGCCCGTGATTGAATCCTGGTTCCGATCGCCCAGCCAATGTGCTCCCACTCTTTGGGATATCAGTTTCGCCGCTAGCAGCCAAGCTGTCTTACAGTACTGAAGTTGACTGAAAGACTGACAATCTCGCCTAAAACGCTCCCATGGCTTGCCGCCGCAAATCGGGAAAATCGCCTCGAACAACCACAGCGAAGGGCTGTTTGTTGTCGAAATCGGGATCGCCATGTTCCGTCAGCACATTACCCGTTACCCGAATTGTGTATGTGCCGCTTGATGGATCCGCGATATCGATCCCCTCAACATTGTTCACGTTGTCCTTCGTAACTGGCCCCACATCGTGAGAAAAGAAGGCGTCAACAAAATACTCACAATTAGTGCTCGCCCATGTAGAACCGCCATTTGAAGAGATCCAGGAATTCCCGGAAACACTTGTGTCTTCCGGGTAGTAGAAATGATCGTTCGAGAAAACTGCACAAATATAATAGTTGCTTCCAGGAATAATATTCGTATATGACAAAGGGAAACACTTGGGATACGGAAGCCAACACAATGCCGTTGTGTTTGTAAGAACGCTGCCGGGCTCACTCCCTGTGTCGCTTCTGAGTTCGAGCGTCAATTTCTCGTTGCCGTAATACTGCAAGCAATACATCTTGAATTCTGCCCCCGTCAGCACGGCCGGGCAATTTGTGCTCGCCGTAAACTTCACCGCGATTGTTCTATCAGGTGCTGAATAACGCGACAGTGATGGCTCCGAGGAATAGTTCCACACGTGTTCCATCATGTCTGCCGTCTTCGCATTGTTTGGAAAGTTCGTTGTTCCGTCCGGCGCAATAACCGTCAAATCCAAATCATTTACAAGCGCGCCTCCGGCTACAGGCGATCCGGGGTAGTCGGTCCAGGCGAGGGTTGCGGTCAACGGCGTGCCGGCCTTGACTGTCACCTGATACTCAGCGACATCATTTGTTCCTATCGCATCATCGGGTGTAATGTCGGTCCCGAATATCTTCAGTCCGGACCCCTGTAGGGAGAACAGGGCTGAGTTCAGATTCGCCCGGCCCCATCCGGCAACGTTATTCGGCCGCAGATATGGAATTTCCTGCGTTGCCGCATCAGTTCCATACTGGCCGGGCGCAATGTTTGTGGCTCCATTGATGAGGATCGCCTTAATCAACGCGGCGCTTGGTGGATTCGCAATTCCCGGATATCGACCTTCGGTCAAATACTGCCGCACAATGGCTGCCATACCGGCAACCAGAGGTGTGGCACAACTCGTACCGCCAAACCAGCCATAGTGATCAGGATCGTCAGTGTATGGTCCATAGCAAGCCGTTGTATTCGTTCCGCGCACCGTCAGCACATTCATACCAGGCGCAACAATCTCGGGCTTGAATCTGCCATCCTCGCAAGGGCCACGACTGCTTCTGGCCATCATGCCCCCTACATTGTCAGAGACGTGATCGGTGTTTACGGGCTCGGCGGGAAAACACAGTCCGTTGCTATTTAACGCATACTCGCCCCATGCGCAGTTTGTGCTTCCGCCCCATCCGTTCTCGCGCAAATTCTCGGTGGCACCCACGGAGATGCAATTCTTTGCAGTTGCGGGAGATCTTATCTGCCCTGGGAACGTCCCTTCATAACCAGCATCTATTCTGCCACTGGAATCGGAATCTATGCCTTCATTACCAACACCGAAAACCGATAGAAAATTCTTGTTAGACCACGCGAAAGCATCAACGTCATGACTCATAGTACTGTATCTGCCTCCCCACTCACCCCAACTGTTAGAGTGAATGAATAGATTGGTGCTAGCATTCGTGGCAGATGTGAAGAGCTCTGTTATATCCGGAATGTTCCAAATTGAATTGGTTGCGAGAACTTGAAAGATGCCCTGAGCCTTCGGAGCCATACCGGCAAAGCAATCTGATGGAAAATAGTTGTTTGTTGGGTCTGCGCCGGAATTATGCCCGTTGCCCAGCAGCACACCCGCAACCATTGTTCCATGCCCATCAGCGAAATCACTGAGATACGAATTGTCTAATGCATTGGTGATCAAAAGGATTCTGCTGTTGCCCTGGCCATCCTTGAAATCGAGGTTGAGGGTGTTCGTATTGCCGGTATCCAATCCCGAATCCGCAATGCCCACAACCTGCCCCTCACCGTGGAGGCCGTATGTATCCCACAGTGTCTTTACGTCACAGACGGTGTTGCTTGCAACAATGTTGCTGCATGGAGAAATGGGCAGGGATTGCTCGATCCATTTTACGACTGGAATCCGGGCAAGAACCGACAGTTTCGCCGGGTCTATCTGAATATCGATCTGGTCTTTGTGCCAGTAACTTTGTGTTCCAAGAACCTTGCCCCCCAAGTTCTCCACAGCCGTCCCGACGGCGCCTATGTCTTCGCCTTTGAAGAGAAGAACCGAAAACTTCGTTTGGTCCGGCAG
>SPBP01000067.1 GCA_004525935.1 Lentisphaerales bacterium
CTGGCGCGAACGTCGAGGATGTGACATCGGGCACTCCGCTGGGACTTGTTAAGACGGCACTTGCGACAGGCGGACCGCTGCCGCTGGCCTTTGATCCACGCACTGCAGTGGACTTCTTGTTCGGCAATATGAACGGCTGCATCGGCGAGGTATCAGCACTTGCTCTCTTGATTGGCGGGATCTACCTGCTCTGGCGCCGTTGCATATCCTGGCAGACCCCGGTGTTCTTCATCGGAACAGTGCTCGTGTTTGCGACAATCCTGTGGCGAATAAGTCCGTTGACCAATATGGCACCATTGTTCCACATGCTTTCGGGCGGTCTCATGCTTGGCGCGCTCTTCATGGCGACGGACATGGTGACCTCGCCGGTGACGAAAAAGGGCATGATAGTGTTTGGTATCGGCTGCGGCCTGCTCACAATTGTGATTCGCAAATGGGGCGGGTATCCGGAAGGTGTGAGTTTTGCAATTCTGCTTATGAATGCGGTTACGCCGCTGATCAACCGGGCGACGCGTCCGAGGGTCCTCGGGCACGGGAAGTGAAAAGTATGGGAGTATCGGTGTTTCGGAGTATGGGAGTGTGAGTGTCTGCGAAGATGGAAAGAGGCTGGTGTCAGAAGTTCTGTGAAAGAATGAAAGCGAATATCCAGTATCCAACACCCAAATCCACTGACCAAGGAAACTGCATTCTGCTTCCCGGCCGCGCGCCGAAAGTGGCGGCGAACCTTGAAACTTGGATATTCCTTGTTGGATATTGGATATTGAAAAGGGGCGAGAACCGCCATCTTCCTGCAAGTTGTTGATATCGCGTTGATCAGCCCAGTGATGGGGCGCGATTCTTGACAGAACTGGACAGAGGACAGGGGTTTGATGAGATGAAGGAAACGATGAGGCTGATAGGAGTTCTGACCGCGATCTGCGTGGTTTCCGGCCTGCTACTCGCGCAGGTTGAGAAGCACACGAAGGGCCCGATTGAAGAGGCCCGGCGGCAGGAGATGCTTCATGCCCTGAATAAAGTGCTGCCGGCACACGATAATCAACCGGACGCCGACACTGTGACGGTAGCGGATGATGGTGCGGAATGGCTATTCTACGTTGGTACTCTGAACGGGGCCTATGCGGGGGTGGCATTCGAGTGTTCGTCACGCAACGGGTATGGCGGAGAGATAAGGGTAATGGCAGGAATCGATGCTGCTAACCGTATAACGCGAATAGAGATTCTGTCCCAGAACGAAACCCCAGGACTTGGCGCGAAGGTTGAGGGTGATTCCTTCACCGGCCAGTTCTCCGGCAGAACGACGGAGAACGCAGAATGGTGCAGTGTTAAGCAGGATCGCGGTGAGATTGCGGCGATTACGGGAGCGACCATATCGTCCCGCACAGTGTGTGAGGCGATACAGCACGGATTGAACATATTCGATAAGAACCGGGGCGCGGTCCAGGGGAGCAGTGTGCAGAGCTCAGAGTTCAGGGTTCAGGAGAACTGATAGAGGATAGAAGATAGAGGATGGGGAACTGCCTGTGTGGGAGTATGTGGGTATGGGAGTGTGGGAGTATGAATCGTCCTCGTCCTCGTCCTCGCCCGCCAAGCCGTAGCCTTCGGCGAAGGCTGGTCCTCGAATGTAGAATATGGTGTCAGGTGTCAGGAATGAATAACAGCCTTTCGCAGAGACGCAGAGAACACAGAGATAGAAGATAGAGAATAGCCACGAAGAGGCGCAAAAGGGCGCAGAAGCAAATTGAATATCCAATATCCAACAAGGAATATCCAACTCCCAAGTCTGGCCGCCCAGAGCCAAGCGGCCGAGACTTGTCCCTTCAGGCCACCGGAGTTCCTCGGCCGAACCGTAGGGAGAAAACCTGGCCGCCATGCCCGACGTAGTCAGGAGGTCCGCTTGCGGACCGAAGGCGAAGTCGGGTGCGAAGGCATTGCGGAGTTCGGCATCTTGTGCCTTTTCGACCTGCCCCGGGTTTATCCCGGGGTGGCTATCAATATCGGCGTTTATCGGCGGTTGCATAAAAGAGGCTGAGGACATGAAGTTTGCAAAAGAACTGATCAAGGGGCTGTGGAAAGAGAATCCGATCTTCCGTCTGGTGCTGGGCATGTGCCCCACCCTGGCGGTGACGACGTCGCTCGAAAACGGGCTGGGCATGGGCATCGCAGCAACTTTCGTGCTGGTCTGCTCGAACATGGTCATATCCGCAGTACGCAACGTGATTCCATCAAAGGTAAGGATTCCCTGCTATATCGTGATCATTGCTTCCTTTGTGACCATGGTGGACCTGCTGATGAACGCGTTTGCGCACCAGCTGCATGCGAAGCTGGGGATATTCATCCCGCTGATCGTTGTAAATTGCATCATACTCGGGCGGGCGGAGGCATATGCTTCGAAGAATCCGATACGTCTATCAATGGCCGACGGGCTTGGCATGGGCATCGGGTTTACCATGGCACTTGCCCTCCTGGGCACGGTGCGGGAGATCATCGGAAGCGGGACACTGACGTTATGGGGTTCGATTGGATGGAATCTCGGGGCCTACGTGGACCAGTCGCTGATCTTCATGATTCTGCCGCCGGGCGGCTTCGTCACACTCGGCTGCCTGCTTGCGCTGATGAACCACATACAATCGACGATAGCCAGGCGGAACAAGCAGGTGTTCGAACCGCCGCGGGCGATGGACTGCCGACATTGCATTATCTGCAAGTGGGGAGAATGATGTAGCTGCTGCACGTGTGTGAGTGTGTGAGTATCTGGGTCGGTGACATACTCTTACACGTACTCGCCATTCTGAAGGTAGTGAACATGGATCAACTCGGGCCAAGTGTTCAGCGCAGGCTGAGAAAACAACAACGCGAGCATCAGTAGTGTAATGCGATACGCGATCATTTCGGACATACACTCGAACCTGCAGGCGTGGAACGCTGTCCTGCTGGACCTGCGCAGTCTCAATGTCAGCAAAATCATATGTCTGGGTGACATTGTGGGGTACGGTCCAAACCCGGGGGAAGTCCTTGAGTCCGTTTACGCCAATGTCGATTACCTTGTGCTGGGCAATCATGATGCCGCGTTGTGCGGCAAACTTGACGAGTCGCTGTTCAACGAATCGGCGGCCCGGCTCCTTGACTGGACCAGGACCCGGCTCGATGCCGCGGCGCAGAAATTCCTGAACAAGATTCCACTTTCACTGAAAGGCGGCGCGTTCCGCTGCGTACACGGTGACTATGCATCTCCCGGCTACTTCAACTACGTCACGGATGCCCAGCAGGCACTGGCTTCATGGATGGCAGTGCATGAGCCACTCCTCTTCGCGGGTCACACGCATGTGCCCGCCCTGTTCGTGCTGGGTCCGAGCGGCGTGCCCAGAACGGTTGATCCGCAGGATTTCGAAATGGAGGACAGCAAGCGCTATTTCGTGAACGTGGGATCGGTGGGTCATCCGAGGGACGGTGACACGCGAGCTTCATATTGCATTTTCGACGAGGAAACATCCGGCCTGTTCTGGCGCAGGATTCCGTTCGACATAGACGCCTACAGGCAGGCCCTGCTTGCGGCCGGCATTCCCGAACAGACGAGTTATTTTCTCTGTCACGATCCGCGCAACGCGGTACCGCCCGTGCGTCAAATCACAAGCTTCAGCCCGCCGCGGACGCCGGACAAAGCCGCAAGGAACGTGGCGGATGTCCAGGATCTGCGCGTACTCCAGCAGCGTGTAAGGCGCTGGAAGGCACTGTGCATCGCGGTCGCCTGCGCAGCGGCAGTGGCCGGAGTCGCAATTGCCTGGCAGGCAATCCGACATTCGAAACGGGCGATATTCCTGCACTCTCCGCAAACACCGGCCCGGATAGAAGCAACCGACGTCACGGCCGACGAGCAATTACTCGGAATGCCGGCCGCTCCATCCGAGAAGGGATGGCCGGTGGCCGGCTGGGTATTATCGCTCGGCAACAGGTACCGGCAGAGCATTGAAGCACAACGGTCCGAGGACGGCGTGATGTTCCTGGTGCTGCGGTCCGACACGATGCGGGATGAATTGCGGGTGATTTCTCCGCATATCGACGCAGAACCCGGCATGAAGCTGTGTATGCAAGGCATGTTCAAGATGCCCGACGATTTCAAGGGTGATATTGCGTTGACGATCGAACTCTCGCGGGAAGCGGAGGGCGCCCTGAAGGTCGACGATCAGTTCATCCGCAAGCCGCCGAACGTTCGACGGGAAGGCGGCTGGATGCTGGCGAAGCAGACTTTCGTGCTGCCGGCAAATTCACGTTCTATGCGGGTTCAACTTGTCGGCAAATTCAGGGGCCAGGTCGAAGTAAAGGACCTGTTTCTCGAACGCAAGGATTAGCCCGAACCTTGAATGAGACTCCATTTTGAACCACGGATGACACGGTTTTTCACGGATAGGCATTTGTTTCTCGCGGAGACCGAGACTTTCCAGGGAACGAAAATTCGTTAACAGCTTGAGCGCCGGATAATGAGCAGAGAGGCAATAAGGTAACCGGACACTTTTTGTGAAGAGTGCAAACACTACTGCACGAATACGGATTTCGCTCACCCGGCGCAATCTTCAGCGCGTAACGCCCTCACCTCCGATGCCCTGACGAAAGCATCGCGGCAGATGGGTCTCGAGATCGAGTATGTCATAGGTATCCGACAGTTTCATGAACCCGATGTGTTCGCGAACAAACTCAAAAGCAATGTCCGTGATATCACTCGACGGGCCGACTTTCGACGCGTATTGTAAACGGCTGAAGGGCGGGAGTCATACCAGTCTGAGGTCAGACAAGGGCGGAACGTCGCTGAGCATGGACGACGAGAAAGGCACAAGTCGCGCCTTAATGAGCGTGGGAAAGGACGGGACGGGGCTCCTCAATGCTTGCAGGTATTGGTCTGAGCGTGAATCAGCTCTTTGCAGTGCGGACGTCAGCCGGTAGCGTCAAGATGCTGCCGAATCGCCCCGATAGCCGTCTTGAAGACTTGCAGATCGGTCTGTAGGATCTGCCAGATGATGTCCAGATCCAGTCCGAAATAGTCGTGCACAATTCGATGACGCAGCCCGACGATCTTTCGCCACTCAATATCTGAGTGTGCATCCTTGAACTCGTCCGACAAACGGCTTGCCGCCTCGCCAATGATCTCGAGGTTGCGCGCTACCGCATCGACAGTCTTTTCGTCTGCGCGGAACCTATCTTGATCTGAGCCCTCTATGTAACGCTCTATTCTGCCCAAAGCCTCCCAGATGTCCTCGATGAATAGATTGGCTGGTCGTTCAGACATATATCAAGTCCGGCTCGATGTACTTCCAGTTTCTTGGCTGCACAGAGCGGCGTGAGATCAGATCCACCTTTGCCCCCAGCAACTCCTGTAACATATCTGCAAGAGAAACAAACTCGAGACCGATGGCAGGATCTACATCCACGAGGATATCGACATCGCTGTCTTCCCTGCTCTCGCCACGGGCATGCGAACCAAAAATGGCCATGCTTCGGACCCCAAATCGTCCCTCAATCTCCGGTTTCGCCTGCCTGAGTGTGGCGATAATATCGTCAGATGTCTTCACCGCTTTCATAGTGATGGAATGTGCTCTTCTGCCGCCTCGGGTCTTCTTTGCATCCGAGCCCAGCACCGGAGCCCGTCAGCCGACGGACACGATAGGGGACACCGCTGACACAGCTCGGTTCCTGCAAGAAGATTAACAGTCTGGCGGAAGAGAATCAACACCGGGATTGGCGCGAATGGGCAGCTTTGTCCTATAGCTCGCCTAGGATGCCTCTGCTCTGAGCTAATGTAAGCCTGCTCACGGGCTTACAAGAAATTGCAAATCAGTTTTGCGAAGCAAGACTCGCCGGGTTCTCCCGCATATTTGCGGGCTTTCATCGCAATACAGGGGAAGAGCTGTGGGTAGAAGGCGGATTCGCTTCCGGCGGGCTGCTAGGCCCGGCAATTAGCTTGAAACCCAACCATTCTGGGGGTACTTTCTCAACTGCGTTCTGCCTGTACGAAAACAGCAACAGATAACCCGGATTACTTGATGAAGAAACGGATATGGCAGGTTGTACTGATTCCGGTCATTGCTCTGGCAATACTTGGAGTTCTGATGGCCATACCGGCCCTGGCCGGGGCAAATCCGTTACCGGTCTATCTTTCCGCGGCATCGTCAGTTGCCGTCATCATAGTCACGGTGATCCTCGGCATTCTCCTCGTCAGGGCAAGGCAGGCACATGACACGGCTGACCGGGCCAAACGACTCCTGCAGGACCATGAGCAGGAGTTGACTTCCGCCGTGGCGACATTGCAGCAGGCGGGAAGCGAACTCACCTCCCAACTTGAGGAGGCGCAGGCACACCTTGACTCCGTTGAAGAGCAGCTCGATTCGCTGGACGTTATGGTCCTGGCTATTGCCCGGGATCAGACCGTGCTCTCACTGAACAGGAAAGGCTACGAAATCCTCTGGCGTGGCGAAGATGACGTTCTTGGCCACAACTGGTTCGATACATGTCTTTCTGAATCTGTCCGCGAATCCGCAAAGACAGTCTTTGAGCGATACATGAGCGGCGAGATCAAGCGCATTGACCCGGAGGACATGCTCATACTGACCGGCACGGGCGAAGAGAAGACCCTGACTATGTATGGCAGGCTACTGAAAGACGAGATCGGCCAACCGGACGCCGTGCTCTACGCAGGAATTGACGTGACCGAAGACCGCCTGGCGCAGGCGACAGACCGCGAGTCACGGGCCATGAGCTCGCGCCACACACGGATCAGCGCATTGACGAGGTTTGCCGCAGGGATTGGCGGTCAACTTGATGAACTGCTCCGCCCGCTGCTGTCGCTGCCCGAGGGGGTTCTTGAACAGGCAAAAGCCGCCGGGGTCCGCGCGGATCCCGCCGCGGCTGCAGACCTGGCCGATAGGCTATTGACGCTTGGCCAGGCACACAGAACTGAAAAGACATTCTTAATGCTGAACGAGCACGTTGAGGCTTTCTTGAAGTCGGATAGCTTCGTATCGCTGATGCAGAGACACCCCGGGGTGGCGGTCCACACAAATCTCGATCCAAATCTGCTTCCGATTCTCGCATCGGAGCAGCGCCTGGCGGCCATTCTGGATGTCTCGGTGAGAAACTCGGTCGCCTGCATGCCCAACGGCGGCAACCTGACCCTATCGACCAGAAACCTGTATATCGGCGAGGCAATTGAACAATACGAGACGATTCCGTGCGGCGAATATGCTGTTCTCTGGGTGAGCGATGACGGCATCGGGATTGACAGTGCCCGCTTTGAGACGGTGTTCGACCCGTCGTTATCCATGCAGGCCACAGAGCGAAACCTCTCGGAAGTCTACGCGATAGTTAAAGAGCATGGTGGCTATGTCCAGATCCAATCCGAACCAGGGGCCGGATGCGAGCTGGTTCTCTGCTTCCCGGTGGCACGGGAGGAAGAGCCAATGAAGAAGAAAGCAAACATGCTTGATCTCCCCGGCGGCTCCGAATCGATACTTGTTGTTGACGACATGGATCAGCAACGCATGGTTGCCTCCCGGCTGCTGAACAGGCTTGGCTATAACGTAACGGAGGCCGCGAGTGGACGAGAAGCCGTTGCGCTGTTCTCGGCTGCGGCTGCGGCACAGGCTAATCAAGGCGGGGACCTGCAGGACTCGCCGTTTCACCTGCTTGTTCTCGACATGATAATGGAGGTGGACTTCGACGGCCTCGATGCCTACCGAGAAATTACGCGTTTGTATCCGAAGCAGAAATGCATTATTGTCAGTGGCTTCACCGAATCGGAACGATCTCGCGAAGCGCTCAATATCGGGGCCGGTCAGTTCGTCTCGAAACCATACACAATCCAGAATCTGGCGATCGCCATTCGGGCGGAACTTGACGGACCAACGGAAGTGGCATGAGGTGCATATGAACGAGAAGCTGACCGCGATATTTTCACGACGCAGTGTGCGGGAGTATCTCAAGAAGGAAGTCCCGGACCAGATGGTTAACGACCTGTTACAGGCCGGCATGTCTGCTCCTTCGGCCATGTGCAGGGATCCCTGGCACTTCATTGTTGTCCGTGATCGGAAACGATTGGACGCCATGGCCGGCGGTCTACCGAGTGGTCAGATGTTGAAGACAGCGCCACTCGCCATTGTCGTGTGCGGAGATCCAGACCAGGCACATGACCACCAGGAATCGTACTTGCTCCAGGATTGTTCTGCAGCGATCGAAAACATACTCATTGCGACAAGTGCGATGGGACTTGCCGCATGCTGGCTCGGGGCACATCCGCGCTCCGAGCGCATAGTTCATCTGCGTGACGTACTTCAGATTCCGGCGAACATCATGCCAATCTCGGTCCTTGCAATAGGCTGGCCTGCCGTGCCGGTTGCCGCCAGGACCCGTTATTCGGAGCAAGCAGTGCATCGCGAAACGTGGTAGGCTGATGAGTTTTCACGGGGCAGATCTCTTGATAGAGAAAGAAGGAGAAGTGTGAAGGGGCGACACACAATTGTATTGCTGTCTATCGCAAGCGCCCTTACGTTCTGGATCTTTGACGCGTTTCTGGGGTATCTCGCCTTCCGGACCGATACGTTCTGGAACCTGCTGTCTCTTGAGATTCCTGTTCGCCTGCTTTACTCGCGGTCGGTGATGATGGTGGCGATTCTGTTCTTCGGGGTTGTTGTTTCGCACGCTTACTCACAATCCCGCATCGCCCAGGAACAGACAGAAGCCGCAAACCTGGAACTCAAGCGAAGTGATCAACAGCTTCGTGAAGAGCAGGCGGCGTTACGTGCAGAGCGGGATCGTGCCCAGAAGTACCTGGACGTTGTCGGAGTCATCATTCTTGCGCTCGACCGCGAGGGAGGGGTCATCCTGATCAACAGGCAGGGCTGCGATATTCTCGGCAGAACCGAAGCTGAGCTGCTGGGCTCAAACTGGTTCGAAACCTGCGTAAAAGACTCGACTCGGGCAGATGCCCGGTCGGTCTTCTCGAAGCTGATGGAAGGCTCGGTTTCCGAGGTCGAAGTTTCCGAAGGCGTGATTGTCGATCGAAGGGGGCACCAGCACATAATCGAATGGCACAACACCGTGCTCAGGAATGAACATGGCGGCGTTATTGCGACCCTGAGTGCGGGCGAAGACATTACCCAGCGAAGGGAAGCTGAAGAGGCGGAACGGAGCCTGCAGGACAATCTGGCACGCACAAAACGTATGGAGTCGCTCGGCGTACTTGCCGGACAGGTCGCTCACGACCTCAACAATATCCTGATGCCGATAGTCGCGCTGCCGGACATGATAGTGCGGTATGTCCAGTCTCTTGCGCCGGACCAGGATATGACGGCGCTGAAAGAGGATCTTCTTTCCATTTCGAGTGCAGGCAAGAGTGCGGCAAACGTGATACGTGATCTCCTGACTCTTGGCAGGCGTGGGCGCTACCAGATGGCGCCACTGATTCTTAACGAGGTGATCTGTGAGTACATGCAGACGCCCGCTTTCCGACGATGTCAGAAGGATAGTCCGGCTGTGCACGTTCAGCTTGAGCTGGATGATGAACTGTTGCCGATCTCGGGCTCGGAGTCGCATCTCAGCCAGGTGATAATGAACCTTGTCTCCAACGCTTGTGACGCGATGCCAACCGGCGGCACATTGAAGATTGCTACTTCGAACCTTTACATGGACACAAGGAGTCTTCGGTACGAACCCATAGCCGAAGGCGAGTATGTGCGCCTGGTTGTTGCCGACGCGGGCATTGGAATGGAAGAGGCAACTCTCGATAAGATATTCGAGCCCTTCTACACGACGAAGAAGATGGGACGGAAGAGCGGTACGGGGCTTGGACTGGCGGTGGTCTACGGGGTGGTGAAGGATCACGGCGGCTATATCGACGTGAAGTCATCGTCGCAAACCGGCACGAAATTCACGCTCTATTTCCCTATATGCCGGTCTGCGGTTGACCATCACAGCGAGGCACAGGAGCTGGCAACTGGCACCGAGAAGATCCTGGTGATCGACGATGTCGGCGAGCAACGTGCGGTCGCACAGCGCCTTATGTCGAGGTTGGGCTACAACGTAACAACGGCCTCGGGTGGCCGAAACGCGGTCAACATCATGAGAGAGGCGAAACGGGAGCAATTACGGCGAGGCGAACTGGCAGCATCACCGTATGACCTGATAATGCTGGACATGCTAATGGAGGACAACTTTGACGGGTTGGATACATACCGCGAGATATGTGAGGTGTATCCGAAGCCGAAGTGTATTGTCATGAGCGGCTTTGCCAGGACGAAGCGGGCTGACGAGGTATTGGAGCTCAGCGCCGGCACGTTTCTCGCCAAGCCGTTCACATTGGCCAAGCTGGCCAGTACGATCCGCTCAGAGATTGATGCCACCAGGTAGACAGACACCTGTATCGGCGTGAGCGAGGCATGGACGCATGCGAGGCGCGATATGCGCAGCGGCCCGATGCCCGAGAGTTCACCTGACACCCCAGGCTGGGGACACAGGCGCGGCTAACCTGCGTTCCATCCGTGGTTCCCCGCCTGCCCCTCCTCGGAGAGCCTGTCCGGCGGGCGATGCGTCGGGGAAATATGGGGGGGGGTGTCCAATGTTTTCAGTTGACGAAACCGCATGAGCGTAGCAA
>SPBP01000368.1 GCA_004525935.1 Lentisphaerales bacterium
CATTCACGGCTAAACCGTTCTGATACACATCCAGATCCCTGAAAGTCTCAGCAAATCCCGCCATGTGTCTGCTACTCCCCTCGTCTTGAACTCCGATACCCCGACACTCCCATACTCCCACACAGGCAGTTCCCCTGACAGCCGATCACTCGTCGGCAATCAGGTAGCGCCAGACCGGCATAACGTGGATTGACCCCTCCGGCACTTGCACCTGCCCTTCCTCCTCGTCACGCGTAACTAGAAAACTGCGGCTCTTCGGACACTCGCGCATTGCCTCACGCAGAGCTGTCAGCTCGCGCGCCCGCGTGTCACTTTCTTCCGGCGCACGCTCGGCAACCTGAACGAGCCGAAGCGCTCCATCCTCACCGCGCCACGCGAAATCCACCTCTCGACCACTCGCCGTGCGGTAGTAGTGCAGTTCCCGCCCACGCCGGCGTCCGTCCACGAACACCAGGTTCTCCAGCAGGTGTCCACTATTGACGAGTACGCCATTTGTGGTCGAGCGCACAAGTGCATGGTCAACCGCGTAGATCTTCTTGGGGTTGGCATGCTGGCGACTCACGGATGCGTCGAACAACCGAACGGTGAACAAGGAGTAGGCATCTTCGAGCCATTCGATCACATCTCCCACAAAAGCCTTGCTGACCTTATGACCGAGTGACTTAAGGTAACCCGTCAGGGCATTGACGGTATACATTGAGGCCGCCGCGTTGAGAAGGCGATATGCCATGTCGCGGACCGCCCGCGGGTGGAGCGCGTCGTTCCGTTCAACTACGTCGCGAAAGATCATGGTTTTGAAGTACTCCTGGTGGATCATCACGCGCAACCGAGGGTCGGTGTCCAACACTTCCGGAAAGCCTCCCTTCTCCCAATACTCGTCAAACCCCTTGCGGATGCGCGACCGGCCCTGCTGCCCGCGTATATCCCGCGCGATTCCGCGCGCGTCGAGGAACTCAGCAAATGAAAATGGGAAAAGCTCCCATGCCAACGAACGGCCACGCATGGCGGTCCCCAGTTCCCGCGCCAGCAGCCGCGCGGACGACCCACTTGCGTATACCCCCATCTTCTCCGAGCGCTGTAGGCGATCCGCAAACGATTCCCAGCCTGTGGCCATCTGAACTTCGTCCAAAAAACAGTGGACACCACGCTTGCCCTTCTTCTCGGGATAAAGCCCATAGTAGGCCTCTGTCAAAAGGCCAAGCTTGCCCTTTCGAACGTCATCCAGCCGGTCGTCAAAAAAATTGACGTAGAGGATGTCCTCGGCGCGTGTGCCTGCCTGCTTGAGCCGCGCGATGATCTGATGCAGTAGCGTTGACTTGCCGCATCGCCGGACGCCAATGCATACGAAGGCCTTTCCGCCGACAAGGCGATACGGCAAATGCCGCGGAACACCAGTAAAGAAGTCCTGATGTTGGGCCTCCAGTAGAACGTCCTGAATTATGCCTAGAGTGCTCATACTGCGACCATGGCAACTATTCTTACCGCTTTCAAGACTTATCGGCCAGCCTGCTTACCACTTGGTTGAATGATGTATGGGGATGGATGCTATTTCGCTGAACGATGCGACGGTAAACAGACTGAATTAAGAGGAACAGGCTGCGATCTTCTGTAATGGTCAGTTTCTATCTTCTATCCTCCATCTTCTATCCTCTATCAGTTCCCCTTCCGCCTTCATCCTTACTTAAGAAGCATCTTGACAACCGGACTATTCCACACACCCTGCGCTTTCTTCTGGAACTTGCGCAGTTGCTTAATCCGATCCTTGATAAAGTCCGATTCGCCATTGTGGTTGGAGAGAGCCGAGGCCTCTGTCTCCATCTCATTGAGCATGCCGCCATAGACCTGCATCTTCTTGCCGATGGTATCAAGGACGGCATTCTTGAGGATCTTGCCGAACCACTCATCGGCTTCGTAGTAGTCTTTCCGATCGCCCTTGATCCACACCTTCTTGACCGCCCCCCACTGCTCGAGCTGACGCACGACCGTACTGGCGCTGCCCTTGCTGATGCCAAGCGCATCCTGCATATGGGCAAGGTTCCTGGGCTCCTGGCTGAAATACAGGTACGCATACATCTGCCCGAGTACCCGGCCGAGGCCAAGCGACTGCGTGGCATTCCCCGCATCCTGTATAAATCGTTTTACAACGTCATTCATCGTTCAACGCCAACCGCCAAAGGGACTGTGTTCAGTCTTCATGACAAGAGCCATCTTAACTGCCCTTATCCACGAATCTTCACGAATTTCTGCAAACATCCTAAGGAACGAGACTGTTGAGCCACAGACCCCGCTCTGCGGGGTCTTAGTCTGGTAGTCATGGACTGCGCCGGCAAACCCGTTTGCCTGTGCAGTCCATTGCTGCCAGACAGGCGCTCAAGCGCCTGCGGCTCAACTTTGATTTCCCATCTCCCATTCGTGTAGATTCGTGTAGATTCGTGGATAGAAGTCTTTCAACATCTCAGTGCTGATTCGTGGCCATCTATCAGGACTTGAGTTCGACGAGATCCATCCAGTGATGGAGGACGGCGGCATGACAGCTCTCGGCAAGTCCGTAAGTCTCGGCAGGCACATAGGCATTCAATGTGCCGGCTGACCGAAGGGGATTGTCGGCATCCTTCGCGGAGAGGGTCACGACCGACAGGTCACGCTCGCGGGCAACTTTGACGGCCTTGAGTATGTTCGGCGACTTGCCGGAACTGCTGATGGCCACGAGCATGTCACCTTTGACCGCCCTCCCCTTCAATGGCAACGCAAACACATCCTCGTATCCGATGTCGTTGGAGATGGCAGTAAGCAACGAAGGATCCGAAAACACATGGGTATGCAATCCGGCATTCTTCGAAAGGTCCGAGGCCATATGGCTGGCCATAGATGCACTCGCCCCATTCCCCACCAGATATATCGTCCGCCTCGCATTCCTGATCTCAACCGTCAGCTCCTTCCACTTCGCGAACCCCTCGTCAGCC
>SPBP01000195.1 GCA_004525935.1 Lentisphaerales bacterium
CCTCTTCAAAACTGCCGCCCTTGACGTGTATGTCCGGCTTCAGCTCTGCCAGGACCCGCAGCGGGTCGTCTTCTCTGAATGCCGTCACTGCTGATACGGACCGTAATGCAAGCAGGGCACGCCGTCTAAACGACTCCGGGAAGACCGGACGGCCCGGGCCCTTGTAGCCCTGCACGGAAACGTCGTCGTTTATGAGCACCGTCAACACATCTCCCATCCTGCGTGCCGCGGCGAGAAAACGAAGGTGCGCTATGTGCAATACATCAAAACATCCGTTCACAGTAACATGTCCGGCACCCGTCACGCTGACAGTGTCGGCGGGCTCGCACTCGGCGCCGGGCGGAATTTCAGGCGAGCGGTTCTGGCGTATGGCCTCGGCAATCTCGGATGTGGAGCAACCCGGCAGCCGCGGAAGCTCAAGATGAGCCCCCGCCATTTCAACTGCCTTATCCGCGATCCCTCCACCGGCATGTCCAGAACATCCGACCAGGGTGTAGGGGCGCAACCCATCCAGAATGCGTGCCGCTTCGTCACGGAAAACCGATGTCACCGCGGACACCCCGCGGAGATGTCCAACAAGCTCCATACGTTCCGACAACTCACCGAACGGTCGACCCCCACCGGCGCGCGCGGCAACGACGCCATCGGACTCAACCACAACACATACGCGGCCCGTTCGTTTGGACGCAGCTCCAATCGCAGCAATGTTCCCCGGCTGGATCATGTCAAACGCGCCGACAATCACGCCAACGTCCTTCGCACCACTTCCTAGCCCGGCACGCCAGGATGCAACATCATCGGCCGACGACAAAACTGTTGCGCAATCCCTCATAAAGAAAGAGTGCCCGCCACCTGCAGTGAAAGCAACAGTTTTTGGCTCACTGCATTTCGCTTCGCCGCGATCACTGCGAATCTCACGGTTCACCCGCCACGTTTCACAATGACGGGCCGGTTATATCCCGTTGTTACCACACGCCTTGCGTGATATCCCGGAACTCGTGACACGCGACACTCTCTCCATTCTTCGGCGCTGTCACGCGATCCCCGCCCTTGACACAACACCCCGGCTCGGCGTAGTGTACTCCCCAGTTCTTTACAGCAGAAGCTGCACAGGAAGGGCGAACGGAAGTCTGTGTGAATCAGACGCGGTCGCGCCGCTGTAATCCCGATCCGCTTCCCGCGGAAGTCTCGAGGCAATCTGTATGCACGCCACTGTCACATTCAACGTGTGATGGGAAGGCCGCCTCAAGATCGGGTAAGTCAGAAGACGTGTCTTTCTTGTTCTCAGCAGGAAACGGGTAAATCCGTTTCCGGGCTCTTTCGCGAAAGAAGAGCAGGAGAAGTCGCCTGCCGGCGCCAACCTTCGTCTCCTTTCTGCGAGATGGAGGTTTTTTTATTGTCGGGAACAGTCGAATTCGTAGGCGCAGGGAACATAAACAAATGGAGGAGTCGTGATGCATCGTCAACTAGCTGCTGTCGTCATTGTTACCGCAACGGTTATTGCTTCAGTAACCACTGCGGAAGAACCCCGCATTGTGGTAACCGCCAACAGGGACCGGCGCGACGCCGCAGAAGTTCCGGCCAGCATAACCGTTCTTACGGCCACGGACATAAAGGATGGCGGCTACAACAACGTTGTCGACGTTCTTAGAGATGCTGAAGGGGTCGTCGTCCGGTCCACCTCCGGGAACGCGGCACAATCCGAGGTGGGTATGCGCGGTTTCGGAGAGAACTCGTTTGGCAGGGTTCTTGTCCTGCTCGACGGAGTCAGACTTAACCGACCCGACATGGCAGCAATCAACTGGCTCCAGGTGCCACTTAGCAATGTTGATCGCATAGAAGTCGTACGTGGCGGGAATAGCTCGCTTTACGGAGACAACGCACTTGCGGGCGTCATAAACATCATTACGCGGAAGGGGACGAAGGAGACGGTCGGCTCGCTTCGGTCCGAAGTCGGCAGCTTCGACTCGGCCACGCACATGGTGGAGGTCTCTGGATCCAGCGGGGAGTTCTCATACGCACTCAACGCACAATCGCAAAGCACTGATGGCTATAGAATGAATTCAGCGTATTCCTCATGGGGGGCTGGCGCCAATGTTGAATACGATTTCAGCGAAACGATAAATGCAGCCCTGGCCTTATCCTGGAACAGTTTTGACTATGGCATGCCCGCCGGATTGACCCGCGAGCAGATGGCCGAAAATCCCTGCCAGACAGACAATCCGGACGACCATACACGGAACGAAGACATCAGCGCCAGGGCGGTCTTCAACATGCTCGTCGGCGAGTCCGGTCGTGCAACAATCAGCTGCTCCTTCGGCCGAAGAGATATCAGCACGGATCTCGTGAAGTGGAGCAGTTACTCCGACGTCATCGCAGACACCTTCGGGGTCTCTCCGGCAGGCTTCCTTGACGTAACATTTCTGGGAATGGAACACCGCCTTATGGTGGGGCTCGATTATTACAGGGACAGGCTGGGCCTCCAGCTTTTCTCCGATATCGACAGGTCCGCTGAAACGGTTCATGTCGACGTAGACAAGGACACGCTCGGCTTCTATTACCGTGATGAAGTCGCATTGTCGGATTCGTTCATCCTGGAAACCGGCGGCCGCATTGAAAGCTCAGATATTGCAGGTCGGATTCCCGGCGCCTTCGATGACAGCAAAACCCACCAGGAAGACGCTATGGACATCGCGCTGGCATATCTGTTCGGCGATCAGTCGAAAGTGTTCGGCCGCGCCGGTACGGTGTTCCGATACCCGTTTGTGGATGAGCAGGTGAGCTACTATGGCTCCGCCTATTTCAACCGCGAACTGACCGCCGAATCCGGACGTAGCTTCGAGTTGGGCGCCGATGTCGCCGTTGCTGACGGGGTTCGCGCAGGCATGACCGCGTTTCTGCTGGACATGAAGGATGAGATTGCGGTCAACGCGGCAACCTGGCAGAACGAGAACCTGGACAATACCCGCAGATCCGGTATCGAAGCTCGACTGCGCTGGGCGATGGAAGATCGCCTGACTATCGATGCGAACTGTGCTTACACCCGTGCGGTCTTCCTCGACGGGGAGAACGAAGGAAAGCACGTGCCGCTCGTCCCCCGCAGCTCGGCATCCGTCACTGCGTCGTGGCCCATGTGGAGCGAGCTCCATGCAAAAGCAACTGTCAGTTATGTCGATGGATCGTTCCTCGGCGGCGACTTCGCCAATGCCGGCGACAAGCTGGACGCGCGCACGGTTGTAGATCTGATGCTGCGCTACGCCCCGGCCGGCGGAATCGAGGCCTACATCGCCATCGACAATGTACTCGGCGAGAAATACGCCTCTACTGGTTATTCCGGCGGAGAGTGGACGGATGACCTGTACTATCCGGCTCCCGAGAGAACTTTCCGGGCGGGCTTCTCCTGTGGATTCTGACCGTCGTTGACAGGTGGTGGCGGGCGGCGTATATATAGGGCAGTGGTGTTTTTCGACGGCGCACGCGCCGGGCGAATCGGCCAATCGGCGATGCTGCTGTGTATCGAAGCGGGGGCTTATGCCTGACAATTTCATTGTCATCTGGCGCGTATTCGAGCGTGGCGGACCGGTCATGTGGCCGCTGCTGCTCTGCTCCCTTGTTTCCCTGACGGTTACCGTCGAACGACTCATCTTCTGGTGGCGCGAAAGCCTGCGCCACAATGAAACGGAAATCGACCGAATCTTCCGGTGCGCCGAAAGACGGGACTATGAGAATGTCCTGTTGGACTCGTCTCCGCCGCCGGGCGCCGTAATCAGAATGCTTCTCTCGGGATTGGTCCACAGAGACTACGGATTGCGCGAGAGCATGGAAACGGCTGCGATGGACGAACTCGACCACATGAAGCGAGGTCTTCGCATCCTGGACACTATCGTAACTCTTGCGCCGCTCCTCGGGATCCTGGGCACTGTTACCGGCATTATTCATTCGTTCGACTTTCTCGGGCGGGCAGGCATCGAAGATCCCAGGGAGGTCGTCGATGGGATCGCGCAGGCCCTGATTACCACAGCCTTCGGCCTCGGTATCGCCCTTCTGACTCTTGTTCTGTTCAACTACCTTGTCGCCAGGGTCGAGAAAGCTGCCCGAACCCTGGAACAGGTCGCCGCCCGGTTCGAGGTGGCATACAAAAGAGGCTGCAACGCTGCAGCCGGCCGGTAGGCACAGACCCCTCTGGCCGTTTCATCACTGCGGAGCCCGGCAGCAAGGGCAAAGAACCAATGCGCCTGACAAGCGGTTACGAAACGCACAAAGCACGCATTGAGATCGTTCCATTGCTTGATGTGGTGTTCCTTCTCCTGGTGTTCTTCATCTATGCTATGCTCTCGATGTCTGTGCACCGCGGCGTCCGCGTCCAGTTACCGGACGGGAACGGAATCGCGGAGCCGCTCGAAAACTTCGTCATTACAATCACTGAAGACAGCGCGCTACTCGTCGAGGGTAGTGTTGTCGATATTGATGAGGCCGTTCGGCGCGCGGTCCAACTCCCGCTCGAAAACGCACGTGTCCTGATCTACGGAGACCGTCAGGCCAACCTTGGTGTTGCCGTCGAGCTCCTGTCCCGGTTGAGATCTTCGGGTGTCGGATCGGTGTCGTTCCTCGTAAAGGAAGCTAATGAATTGCCGCTCGAATGATTTGTTCGTCAGTTTCATTATTGCTGCCCTGATGCACGTCGCCCTCGGCCTGGGTGCCGCTGCTTTCATGGGGAGAGTAAGCGATAACGTCCTGCCTGCTTTCGATCGCGGCGAATCCGGGCTGGAATTGACCCTCGAGTCGTTGCCTCGGCCGCCGGACAAGGAACAAGTTGCCCTGTTCTCCGAGCCGGAGTCATCCGTCCCGGAGCCAGTACCGACACCGGAAGCGCCACAACCTGACGAGGACTCTTCCGATATGCTCGACAAAGGCGTCGAGGGAAACACCCTGGTTCAGTATTCAGAAATCCGGGTCCGCTACCCGGTTGGTTCAAAGAAGCGTGGCGAAGAGGGGAGCGTGCGGCTCCGCGTTCAGGTCGATGCAAGGGGACGAGCAACTCTTGTTGAAGTCGTCGAATCGAGCGGCTTCTCGGCGCTCGATAGGGCAGCTGTGCATGCTGCAGAAGCTGCCAGGTATGGCTCGCCGTCCGGCAAGAGTCTACCCGATAGATCCGAAACGGGTTTTACTGTCACCTTTCGCTTTAA
>SPBP01000123.1 GCA_004525935.1 Lentisphaerales bacterium
GTTCTTTGCGACGTCCTCAAGTGACGGCGGCGCCGGGTCGATGGCAACCGGATGTTCCTCCGTCTCCTCCGGCGTCTCCGGGACGGCAAGGCGAACTCTCGGCATCAGGCCGATTGCTACGACAACTACGCCGAGCAGCACCCCGCCAACCACAATAACAGTGCGCCCACCCGCCTTGCCGGCCCACGCAGTGTCGTCGCCCGTGGTGGGCGCCGGGTCCGGCAGCTTCTTCGTCAACGCGGCGGCAATCAGCATCGATGTCACGAACACGATCAAGCTTCCCAGCAGCAGGTAGTTCCCTGTCCGTACCTGGGACTTGCTTGTGAAGAAGGCTTTGCGTGCAAGCAGATCAAGTGCGCGGATTTCGTTCTTTAACTCATCGTTGCCTGCGTCAGTCGCAAACCGTTCGCGCAACCGTACAAGCTCCGGGGTATTAAGCGGATCCGTCCTCTTGACTTGCACAAACGTGGCAACAACCAGGATGGCCATCACGAAGAAGAAGACGCCACTGACCGCCCCCACCCCGAATACCGTATGCAGCAACGTACGCTTCACTCTTTCCCTCCCACATGCGTCTTTTGTTCACTCAATAGTTCTACTCGTGTCGAGTGTCGCAACTGAGGAATATCTAACTCCCAAGTACACCGAATCGTAATCGTCCTCGTCCTCAGTGATCCGCCTCAGGCGGAGAACGGTCCTCGTCCTCGGCAGTTTGTGTCAACTTGAAGCGTGAACCCTCTTCCTTTTGCCAAGTTCTGTCACGTCCTGATTTGCATTCAACACCTTTTTCGAGGACGAGGACCGTTCGTCACGCTCCGCGTTCCTCACTGAGGACGAGGACGAGGACGATTCTTTCACGCTTCCCCCGACACGCTGCCTCTCTTTCCGGAGTTGCTGTTCATGTGGACAACTCGAAAAACAGCGCGCGCAACTGAGGCAAAGTTCGCGGTCCGGCTGATAGTCCTTCACTTTGCGATACATGGAAAGACCCATGAGCCTCATGCACACGATGGCTCCCACGAAGCCACCCAGAATCCAACCCCCGATACGCGCCGCCTTTCGTGTAGCCAGACTCGTCCCGATAAGTGTCGCTGGCGATTCGCCGGTTTCCCTGAAACTATCACTCTCAAGGATAGTGCCATCTACAGCGCCGATGTCCTCAAGTGATACACGCTCGGCAATGGCTACTCTGCTGTCGGCACGCGCGACGACACTGTCCAACCTTGAGGCAGCCCATGCGCCGAGTCCAATTGCCAGCGGCATCGCGAGAATAATCAGTGCAAGCCTGCGCACCCCTTTCTCGCGCGACTCCGGAAGCTCCGCGGGGGTTGGCTTGACGATTGCATCAAACGGACACGAGTCCTCGCAAAGCCTGCACTGTATGCAGTCTGTCGGGGTAATCGTGGCATGGCGCCAGGAGAACCGGGACATGAATCCGAGCAGAACTCCATATGGACACAGGAACCGACAGTACGGCCGCGCCACGAACACGCCCATGATAAGCAGAACTGCACCGAAAACAAGTGTCGGAACCGGCCCGTCCATGCGGAAGAATCCTACAAACGGGTCGAATCTGCAGATGATGAATCCTATCCCGCTGGCGACCATCAGTACTGCAAGTCCGAGGTAGATGTATGGAATCGTACCAAGCAATCTGTTCAGGGAAGCCGGGAGCCGAACCGGCTTAATGACAACCACATCCTGAATAGCGCCGAGCGGACACACTGCCGCGCAGAAGACGCGGCCGAAGAACAGCGCAAACACCAGCGGCAACATGAAAAAGGCAATAACCGCGAGCGGGACTACGTACGAACTGTCTGAAAACGCCAGCACAACGTTTTGAAGCGAGCCAATCGGGCACACGCAACCCTTTCGATAGAACCCGAAGTACAGCAGGCTGGCAATGGTCAGCAGCAGAACCCCGCGGCGAGACCGGGTCTTGAGGACAAAGTAACAGGCCAGGCACAGCGCAACGGCAAGCGCGGCAACATCCACGTATTCAATGGTCGATGCTCGGGGATCCGGTGTCGTGATCGTCGGAAGCTCGTGCACTGTCGAGAACTGCGGGCGGGGAAACCGGTCGACACCCATCGCATTGAATGTCGGACCGCACGCCGCAATCAGGATGAAAAAGAACACCAGATGCGCTCTTACAAATCTTCGGGATCCCACGCTGCTTCCTCCCTAACCTGCGCCCGTTCCGTCAAAAGTCCTGTCCCGCGTTCAGTGTTTCCACCAGAGGCTGCCTGCCCGCCTCTGGAGGGGATCCGCCTCCGGCGGACAGATTTGGAAATTGGATATTCCTTGTTGGATATTGGATATTGAATCAGTTCATCCCCCACACCCACATACTCACACACAGTCAGTTCACCCCACACGCTCCCACACAATCAGTACTTCGCGCCCTTCGCGCTCTTCTGTAATGAGTTCAGTCCGTTGTCCCGTGGTCTTCTACTTCTCCCCCTGTTTCCCCTTGAGCAGGTATGGCTGCTCGGCAGGCACTCTTACAAAGGCATCAGATGGACAGGCGCACGCAATCGCGCACTCGTTACAGTTGACGCAACGATCATGGCGGACCTGCAGAAAAAGTGACCCGTTTCCGAACGCGCCGCATCCCTTCACGCATTTCCCGCAACCTATGCAGAGGGGTTCGTCAATCTTGTATTCATAGTACGGATCTTCTATGTACGTTCGCTTAATCGCGCCGGTTGGACAAAGCTGGTTCTCCGCTGCCGTGTCGGTGATCTTGGCTGTCGGCTGGTGGTAACCGCCGCAAAGGTTACAGTACCCGCACACGTCATAGGCGTGCACACATTTCACCGCAGAGAGCTCAAGTACGCATTCCGTTGCACATAGCCCGCACTGTACGCACTTGTCCGGGTTGATCTGCCAGACGGTGTCCGCCGCCTGGACCTTCTTCGCAACACCGGCGGCGATCCCGGCAAGCGAAGCGGCAGCGACGCCCCTGGCGCCCAGTTTCATAAATTCTCGACGGCTTGTCTTCTTCACGTCAGTCTCCCCTGACTCTCTTTGCGGACAGTGCCCTGGGCAGACCGCAGCTGCCATATGACGGGCAGCCCGGGCAAGCGCCGCCGGTGGTGCAGACCTCGCCGAAGCGGCCCGACGCGCGGCCACGCGCCATGAGCATGACGGAAACCGTGCCCAACGTGCCGCCGACCAGCAACCTTACCGCCGCGCGGAAGAAACCCCTTCTCGTCATTGTCACGTCCTGGCTCCCATTGGAGACCTTATTCGAAAACCATTCGTACCCATCCGGTGCATTTCGAGTATGTTTCCTTCCCTGACACCCGAGGCCCCAGATCCGAGGACGAGGACCGTTCGCTCCGCTCCCTGAGGACGAGGACGATTCAAAGGCAACCACTGTCTTCACCATACTCCCACACTCCGACACTCCCATACTCCCATACAGGCAGTTCACCCGACACCTGACACTTACTCCTTTTCCACAAAAACCCGGACCTGCTTCCTTGACGGATCAAGAACCAGGATCCGGTCATTCGAATCCACTGCAAGGTCCATACCCTCAGTATCGTCGTCGAAATCCTTCGGCGCAACAACAACATTGATGAACTCGCCGCCGGGCCCGTGCACCTTCACCCGCTCGAGCCCCCTCTCGCTCGTGACAAAAGAACCGTCCGAACGCAGCGCAATGTGACTAGGGCTGCAGCATCCGCAGAATGAATCGATCGCTACGCCGCCATTGCCCCAGGAAGTGATCACCTCGCCACTCGCCCTGTACTGCACGATGGCATGACGGCCGGGATCGACAATCCATACACTGCGGCCCTCGTCTGTAGCAACATCGAAGTTCGGGCTCGGTACGAAGAACCCGTTCACGTTACGCGCATCGTTCTTCCCGGTGATGCGCCCTGGATTCTTGCCGTTCGTGTCATACCGGGTAACCCACCTGTTCCCTGCGTCCGCAACATACACACTGTCGTCTGCGACGGCGATTGATGTCAGAAATGCGCGATCTCCCTGGTTCAACCAAGAATCCTTCTTCGCGCCGCCGGCGTCATAAACCTCCACATGATCCTTCATGCCAATATAGAGGAGGCCGTTTTCGTCAACAGCCAGGCACATCGGGGCGGCCTCAAGCGTTATGCTGCGGAGTTGCTCGCCGTCCGGACCAAGAACCATCACCACTTTGTCGCCGGCTACGCAGATGGCATCGTCGGGGCCGACGGCAAGGCCCCGCAACTCCGAGAGCCCGGGGTTGATCGGATCAAGTTCCTGCCATGCAATCAGCTCCGGTGCGACCTGCTCAAGAGCTTTCGTGTTGTACTCAAAACTCTTCCCGAGCTTGAATCTTGCTTTGCCCGAGCCTGCGACCACCATCCAAACGGCTACCGCGGCTACCGCACCGAACGCGACGGCAACCATTAATGTTTTCAACATACTCCTCACCCGCAACTCCTATCTTGCCTCTCGCATGTCAAGGCATATCATCCCTTCCGTGTCGCGCAGCAGCAGCAGCCCGTCCACCAGCGCGAACGGACCCCATGAATCGTGTCCATCAAGCACCTTCGCCTGCGCCAGCTGCACATACCCGCGCGTCGAGGCGCTGGCCATGGTGAGAACACCCTCGTCGTCCAGAACCAGCAACTTGCCGTCGGCGATCATGAACGGACCGAGACCGAACCGATTCTCCTTGCCGCTCGCCCAGACGAGCTCGTTGTCCGGGCTGTAACATACAAGCTGTTGCCGCTGAGAACCCGCACCGTTCGGCTGAACGGAGAAAAGATGCCCCTCGTAGTACAGCGGTGTCTGCTGGTCGCACGCGATGGTCTCCTTGGGTTTCTTCCTGAAGAGCTTCTTGACGGCAAATTTACCGCCATCCTCCGAGACCTGGATCATCATGCTCCCTGCGCCATAGCCGGCGGTCAGGAATATCCGGCCGTCATCCATGACCACCGGGGACGGGGCTATCACTGAAGGCTCCCACTCCGTCGTCTGCCACAGGATCGTGCCGCGGTCAGGCCCTTCGGCAGCTATGCCCGCAACCCCGCCAACGGCTGCATAGACATACATCTTCCGCCCGCCCAGCGTCATCGGAGTTATGGATGCGTGTGACAAGATCCACGACCCGGGATTCGGTGTCGACCATACGGTTTCGCCGCTATCGCAGTCGACGGCCATGACCAGCACATTTGAGCCGGACGGTGCGAGGATCGCAAGCCCGTCATCAATAACGGGGCACTGACCTGCGTACCAGCCGGGCACGGTACTGCCATAGTCACGTACCATATCAAGAGTCCAACGCAGATCGCCGTTCACTGCATCGACGCACATGACGTGACACTTCGGACCGATGGTCACCACGTGCCGATCAGTGACGGCCGGGACGGTACGCGAGAAGCCATGGTTGCGCTTGAGATCAACATTGTACCAGCGCCGCCATATCTCGCGTCCGTCATCAAGAGAGAAACAGCGCAGTGCGTCGACCTTCTCTTCCTCGATATAGTCGAGCAGATAGACCCTGCCCTTGTTGACTGCTGCCGCGGCATAGCCTTCGCCGAGCTCGATCGACCAGAGGACGGGGGGACCCACGTCATTCCAGGCTGTTGACAGCTGAACGCTATCCTCACTGATATTCCGGTAATCCGCGCCCCTGAAACAGGGCCAGGCGGAACCCTCGTTCCCGGGTTCGCCGTCGAACTGCTGGAAAAACTCCCCGATCTTCACTGCCGGCGCCTTCGCGGCTTCAGCCTTTATGCCGTACGGGTCGTCCATGCCCGGCACGCTGGTCGAGAACAAAGCCGTCGGGTCTCGCGATGCCCACCAGTTAAGGCACACCACGGCTATCACGGCGGTGGACGCAGTCGCAAAAGCTGGAACCGCTTTCTCGATCATGTTCAGATACCTTTAAGGAAATCATACGCCATTATATGGCCAATTGCCACATTGAATTCGGGTGTTCTTGCCTCGTTCCGGGAATATTGTGAGGAGTGCCATTCAGACTGGGCTTGCGAGGCCGACGTGCTATAGCTCCTTAAGCTACGTTTCTTTGAGTAGATGAGTCAAACAAGTTTACGAAAGCTCTGTGGGGTGGCGACGTTGTAAGTGTTCAGAGTTCAGGGGTTCAGAGTTCAGGAGAAGAATCCGGTGTGACGCGGCATTTCGGGTAGATTCTGAAGCAGATGTGCTGGTGTAAGCAGTGCTCTCGCATGAAAGGAAGTCGAGGATCTGGAGGTCTATCAGAGGCTCTGCAAGCGCATATTGACGGGTCGGTGTATGCTTCGTATCGTGGTCGCTACAAAGAGTGCATCCGATGTCCAAGACAAGGCAGCGACGGTATGGGCAACATGAAATCATTGACGAAGCTCGAATCCGCGGTTTCGCGCGATCAGCTGACTGGGTATGGGCATGCTACCAGAACCAGAAGCAAAGCTCGAAGTTCGGAGCGATCAATCTGATTGATAACGCCGCGTGTTCCTGCTATTATTTCATCATGAATAGGATGCACACAGCCAAGCGCCGCATGTCTGAGCACACGGGCGAAGATATTGTGCCAGGAACACCGGCCGAACGAATCGGTTTGGTCTGGCCGCTTACGCGTGAAGTTGCTTGTCTGAGTAGACGCCACGATGTTGAACGAAGACTACAAAGACATGTTGCAGGCCTTGGTCGACGAGAAGGTTAGATTTCTTCTCGTTGGCGCCTACGCACTTGCTGCGCACGGGTATCCTCACGCCACAATGGATATCGATATCTGGGTTTTGCCCGCGCCCGACAACGCCGATGCCGTGTTGCGCGCGATACGCCGCTTTGGAGCGCCCCTGCACAATCTCACCAAGGCCGATCTCGAGAAAGAAGGTACCGTCTTCCAGATTGGCGTCGCGCCCCGGCGCATCGACATCATCACCACGGCATCGGGACTTCGGTTCGATGAGGCGTTTTCCCAATCCTTGGCTGTGACCATCGAAGGGATTGAACTGCATATCCCCTCCGTTGCGGACCTCATCCGTAACAAACGAGCCTCTGGAAGAACCAAGGACTTGGCAGACGCCGAAGCCCTGGAACAACTGGACAGCTCCGAACCAAGCGTTCCAGGCGACGCTTGATAGCGCGCCTGAACGCAATCGTTCTACAGTTATGCCACCGTGCTGGGCAGGGGCATAATGGAAGTGCAGCCGTAACGATTATCTTCAGAGTTTTGGCGCGTAGTGCCAAATACTTCTCGAAGGCTTTATGGGCTATAGGATGTCCAGTCCGATGTGTTTTGCCATCAAGTCGAAATCCGAATCGTAGTGTACGATTTTGAAGCCATGCTCAGCGCAGAAAGTGCCAATCAGCACATCAATGGTTTGCCTGACGGTGACGCCCTTCGATCTCAGAAGGCGGTAGTTTGCTGCCGACTTCTCTGCTA
>SPBP01000088.1 GCA_004525935.1 Lentisphaerales bacterium
AGACGACTGGAGATTACCGTCGGTAACCCGCCGGAATCTCAGGCGCGTCGTTGGATATTGGATATTGAAAAAGGGGGGAGATCGGCGGTTCTGCTGCAAGTTGTTGACATAGCATTGATTAGCCCTGTGTTGGGGCAGAATCGTTGACAGAACCAGTCTGGTCTCCAGGAGTCAACATGAAACGCGCCGTCACAACCTATGGCGATCCGGTTCTCAGGGTCAAGGCCGAACCGGTTGGCGCCATCACTGGCGAGATCAGGGGGCTTGCGGCAGAGATGCTCGACGTCCTGCGAGCCGCAAACGGACTTGGCCTCGCCGCGCAACAGGTCGGTGAGACCTGCGCAATGTGTATTATCGAAGTAAAGCCCGAATATGACGTCAGCACCAGAGGCGGACCAAGAGAAAACCCGGATGTGACCATGCCCATGTTCATGATCAACCCTTCCATTCACGAAGCGACCGGCTCCGTCGTCCGCGAAGAAGGCTGCCTGAGTTTTCCAGAGATATTTGTGCCCATCACCAGGGCGGAAGAGATAACGGTCACCTATCGCGATCTGGATGGGAGCAATCGTAATGTTCGTGCGCGTGGACTGTTGGCGAGAGCAATCCAGCACGAGGTAGACCATCTGAACGGCGTTCTGCTGGTAGATCGCATGCCTGTAGTCAAGCGCATCAGCCTCGCCGGCCGGCTGAAGAGGCTCAGGAAAGAAACTGCGGCCAGGGCAAAGTCAGGCTGATTTCTTCTTCGCACGGGGACCGCATCACTGCACGGTCGGCCCCGGAGCGAGAGATGGAGCGGGATGCGGCTTTGCGTAGCGTCTCAGAAACTCATTTGCGAATGCCTTGTAGGCTTTGGCTCCTGAAGAGGAAGCATCATACTCGATAGCCGCAAGCCCAAAGCTGGGTGCCTCGCTGAGTCTCACATTTCTTGGGATAACAGCCTTGTAAACGAGGTCGCCGAAATGTCCTTTGACTTCGTTCACGACTTCAGCAGACAGCCTGGTTCTGCCGTCATACATAGTCATCAGTATTCCTTCTATCTCAAGATGCGGGTTCGCGCCACTCTCTCTAACCCGGTTGATCAGGTTCGTCATCACGGTCAGGCCTTCCATAGCATAGTACTCGCACTGCATGGGGATAATGACCGAGCGTGCTGCCGTCAACGCGTTCATTGTGAGAATACCCAGGGACGGCGGGCAGTCCACAATTACAAAATCATACGCCGTCTCATCCAGAAGCGGCTGCAGTATTCCGCTGAAACGGTGCAAATAGCGGTCAGCTCGGGCCATGTCCACTTCAGCTCCGGCCAGATCCACTTCCGACGGCACGATATCCAGGTTCTTGAACCTCGTACCCACAACTATGTCCGCAAGGCTCCCCTCTCCCAGCAGGGCTCTATAAGCGCTTCTGCCAGGCTGCTGAGGGACCCCTATCCCGCTTGTGGCATTGCACTGCGGATCCATGTCGACCATCAAGATCTTCTTTCCCTTATCCGCGAGGCAAGCGGCCAGATTGATGGTCGTGGTGGTCTTGCCGACGCCTCCCTTCTGGTTTGCGAGCACGACGATTGGCGGCATAACGCGCTGAACGGGCGCAGCCACGACCTTGGTTCCGTCCATCGCGTCCCCGCCCGGAACATTCTGCTCCTCAGCATTCTGGATGCTTTCGGATTCGTCGTTCATAGTCGCATCTCTTGCTATCCAATCATGCCGGTCTTCCGTGCGTATTGAAAGATTCCGCCTGCCTCGATAACCGGCGCTGCCGAACCGAGGGAACGCAATTCGAACCGTCGGCCCGTCCGCAACTGCACTATGCTCGATCCCGCAACATCGAGTTCAGCGTCTTCCCCAGTTCGGAACGCATCGCAAAGCCGGTCTACTGACTCGCAAGGATACAGTTCTCCTGTCGCTATTGCGTTCCTGAAGAATATCCGGGCATATGATTCCGCAACTACCGCCCGCACACCCGCCGCACCCATAGCCACTGGCGCGTGCTCCCTCGACGACCCGCATCCGAAATTCTTCCCACCAATAACAATGGCATACTCCGACTTGCTCTCGCCCGGCCTGACAAAGGGCGGGTACTCATCCGGAAGCCCAGCCATAGCGTAGGTACCCAGCTTTTCATACTCCTCGGGTATTGTCGGCACGAGGTTCAGATAGCACGCCGGGATAATCAGATCCGTATCGATGTTGTCGCCCAGGACATACACCTTTCCTTTTATGATGTCTTTCTTCATTTTTCTAGAGCAACCGTCTTCTTCGCCCATCCTTTGTCGCTACAGGAGTTCCCGGGGATCAGTTATGCGCCCATTCACCGCAGACGCAGCGACCGTCAACGGCGAAGCCAGATAAATCGGCGCCAGCTTAGATCCCATTCGCCCCACAAAATTCCTATTGGTTGAGCTTATCACAACTTCGTTCCCGTGTGTCCGTCCGAAGGTGTCTGCCGGCCCACCCAGGCAAGCCGCGCACGAAGGCGGTGCGATATCCATACACCCGGCCTCACGAAAGATGGCTGACAACGACTTCCCGCCGATCTTCTCACTATCGAGGCTTGAGGCTACCTCAGCAGTGGCAGGCACAATGTAGGTCTCGACAGCGACTTTCCGTCCGTTCATTATGCCCGCCGCCGCAAGGAAATCGGTAATCTTCCCACCCGTACAGGAGCCGAGATATGCGCGATCGATCTTCACGTCGTTTCTGTCACGCGCTCGCGCGTAATTTGACGGCAGGTGCGGTTCCGCAACACACGGCTCGAAGGAATCCACGTCATACTCCGTAACCCTTTCCACTTTCGCACCAGGATCTCCGATGACAGGCCGGAGTTCCTTTACGCCGCGCTCAGTCAGATAGGATATTGTAGTCTCGTCCGGCTCGACTATGCCGTTCTTTGCTCCCGCCTCAATCGCCATGTTGCAAATCGTCATTCGCTCTTCGGCATTAAGACCAGCAACTGCTTCACCGGCAAACTCCATAGCTCGATAACTTGCACCATCCACCCCGATATCGCCGATAATGCGAAGAATGATGTCCTTCGCCATGAGATACCCCGGGAGCCGGCCGTTCAGCACAAAGCGCAACGTTGCCGGAACTCTCAACAGGATCTTTCCTGTGCCAAGCACGAAGCCGGCATCTGTGTTGCCTATGCCCGTGGCGAATGCGCCGAGTGCGCCGCGCGTGCACGTGTGTGAATCAGTACCGACGATCACCTCTCCCGGTCTTACGTGACCTTCCTCCGGCAGCGCCACATGGCATACTCCCTTGTAACTCGGCGTGCCAACGTCGTAGTAGTGCTTTATCCCCTGCTCCGCAGCGAACGCCCGCAATATATCGATATTCCGGCGCGCCTTCTCATCCTTGGTGAAGATGTAGTGGTCTGGGATAATGACTATTCTGTCCGGATTCCAGACGCGGGCTTTTTCGCCAAACTCACGCTTGAAGACTCCTATCGCGCCTGGTCCACAGACGTCGTGTGTGAGCAACACATTCACGTCCGCCCAGATATTGTCTCCCGGCTCCACCGATGCCTTTCCCGAGGCAGCCGCAAGAATCTTTTCTGTGATTGTCATTTGTGAAACCCATTCGTATGCCGCGGCTCAAACGCCCGGCGACAAGACCGCGGAAACGGCGAGGCGCTATTTTCCCGCAGCCCTCACCAACGCAAAGAAGCGATCTTCGTATGATCTGAAGACACCATAACGTTTCAGCCGGGCCGCAAGCTGCTTTATGAGAGAAGCATCCCGCGCTGCGAGAAGAAACGTCTCTTCTATCTCAAGCCGAACACTGTTGGGAATACCGTCCGTCTCCCCGAACATGTTACGCTTCTCGAGATCGTTCACATTTCCCTGCAGCGACCTGCGCACCACCTCTACCATGAGCTTTATGAGACACACTTCCCACGGCTTGTCGACACCCGTCAGTACCGCGCTGATCGGCTCATTCTTGGTCGACACCTGTTTTTGGACCTTATCCGTAACTGCGGGCATGCTCTCCGTGATCACCTCTTCAGAGAATTCCTCTTTCTTGATCTTGAATCCATATTGAAGAATGCGCAAGTCAGACATGTTTTGTCTGAGCCAATCGACATAGTCATTCGCTTCAGAACCGAATCCTTCGAGCACAGAATCCGAGAACGAGTTCGGCATCACAATCTTCGGCCGATACGCCTGTATCCTCCCCTCCCGGACACGCACCCTATCCACAGAATCCATTAATTCACTTATCAGGTAGTAGTTCAGTATCGTTACACCGAACGTCTCAAGATGCCTGGTGGGCAAAGAGATTATCTCGGTGTTGTTCACCGCATACCAGAAATCGAGTTTGTCCAGCGGGTCGCCCATTTGCCCCAATCGCCTTTCCATCCGCATCCACCAACGAATGCCATTGAAAACTAGTCGAAATACATCATACTTGTCGAACAAAAAGCAGGAACGGGACACAACATGAAGGCTTTGATACAACGAGTCAGCCGCGGAAGCGTCACCATCGACGGCAACTGCGTCGCCTCTATCGACCGGGGTTTTGTTGTTTTGCTCGGCATCAGGGACGGTGATACTGAAGCTGATGCCGCCAAGCTTGCCGAGAAGACCGCGGACCTGCGCATATTCACTGACGGAAATGACAAGATGAACCAGTCGCTTCGCGACACCAGTGGTCAAGCACTCGTCATATCTCAATTCACACTCTATGCCGACACCCGCAAGGGAAACCGTCCCAGTTTCGTCCAAGCCGCCGCGCCTGGACCAGCCGAGAATCTTTACAACCGATACGTTACCCATTTACGCGACATACTTGGGGAGGAGAAGGTGCGAACCGGGGTCTTCAGAGCCATGATGACAGTCGAGATAATCAATGATGGCCCGGTAACAGTCGAGCTTTCTACCGATAGACCGGCGCAAGACCCACGAGAACCGAACACCCGGAGCCTTGACGAAAATGGCTGTTGATCAGAATCCTTTGGAGGACAGAGTCGAAGAGATCTCCGGCGTTGTCACGCGGATCGTCTACCGGTCCGACGATACCGGCTACACCGTCTGTTCCGTGAAACCCGCTGCAAGCCAGCCTGCAATCCGGCCCCCCAGCCTTGTCGAACCGGAGAAACACGCTAGCGACCGGGAGATCACCGTCGTCGGCACCTGTGCGGCGCTCTGGGTTGGAGAAAGTCTCAAGGCCACCGGCAACTGGGTCCAGCATCGCAAACACGGCCTTCAATTCCAGGCCGAAAATCTAACCTGCATGGCTCCCCTTTCTTCCGAAGGAATCCGGATGTACCTTGCCGGCAGCAACATCCAGGGCATAGGCGTCGTAATAGCCGACCGGATAGTGGACAGGTTCGGCGACGATACCCTCCGCATCATCGACAAAGAGTCTAAGCGTCTCCTCGAAGTACCCGGCATCGGCAAGAAGACCTGGGAGCGCATCAGGCAATCGTGGGATTCACAGAAGGCCGTACGCGACATAATGATATTCCTGCGAAGCCACGGGGTTGGTGCCGCCCAGGCCGCCCGCATACACAGGCAATACGGGAGCGATGCCGTTGCCCTGATAATGGCCAATCCCTACCGGCTCTGCCGCGAGGTATGGGGCATTGGTTTCAAGTCAGCCGACAAGATCGCCATAAGTCTCGGCATTCCCCGCGATTCAGAAATCCGGGCCAGGGCCGGAATTCTTTACGTATTGGAGACCATGACAGACGAAGGGCACTGCTTCTGTCCGTGGGAGGTGCTTGTTGAGGCAGGTCAGAGTCTGCTGGACATTCCATCCGACACTCTAAACGTAGCCATTCAGCACGAGCTCAGGGCCAACACCCTTGTCGAGGAAGCCGGCAATATCTATCTGTCGGCTCTACACAATGCCGAAGTCCAGATGGCGAAGAAACTCCGGGACCTGCTCAACACCCCCCAGGGATTTGATCCAATAGACGTTGGCAAGGCAGTGCCCTGGGCCGAGCAGCGGATGGGCATCCAGTTCGCCGACGCCCAGGTCACCGCGATCAGAAGTGCGCTCTCCCAGAAGATGTGCATAATTACCGGCGGGCCCGGTGTCGGCAAGACCACGATTATCCGAGCCCTTGTCGACGTGTTCCGCGCCCGCAAACTCATTACGCACCTCGCCGCGCCAACCGGCCGGGCGGCCAAGCGGCTGGCGGAAGCAACCGGCGGCGAGGCCAAGACCATTCACCGTCTTCTCAAGTTCATGCCCGTGACCCGCCAATTCGACCACGGTCCCGACAACTTACTCAAAGGAGATGTGTTCATCCTCGACGAAGTGTCCATGGTCGACACTCTTCTCATGCACTCGTTTCTCCAGGCCCTTGATTCCAAGAGCCACTTGATTCTTGTTGGAGACAGCGATCAGCTTCCGAGTGTAGGACCGGGCAACGTCCTGCACGACCTCATAGGTTCAGGCGCCATTCCCAGCGCGCGGCTTGATGTTATCTTCCGGCAAAGCCAGCAGAGCATGATTGTCCAGAACGCCCATCGCATCAACAGGGGCGAATCCATTGAGCAGTCCGACAACGGTACCGACTCCGACTTCTACTTCATTCGCACCGAGGAACCTGACGAAGTCGTGCGGATCATGCTTGAGCTCATATCAAGCCGCATTCCCGGAAAGTTCAAGTTCAACCCAAGGACGCAGGTACAGGTTCTCACCCCGATGCGACGCAATCAACTTGGCGCTGACAACCTGAACACGCTGTTGCAGGAGACATTGAATCCGGAGGGCATAGCCCTCAATCGATTTGGCCGGCTTTACCGATCGGGAGATCGCGTAATGCAGATTCGCAACAACTACGACAAAGATATTTTCAACGGCGACATAGGGATCGTCAATTCGATTGACCTTGAGGAACAGCATCTCACCGTTGATTTTGACGGCCGAGCGGTCGGGTATGATGCGTCCGAGCTCGACGAACTCGTGCTCGCCTACGCCTGTTCAATCCACAAGTCGCAGGGCAGCGAATACCCCGCCGTCATAATCCTCATGGCTACTCAGCATTATAAACTTCTTCAGCGCAACCTGCTCTATACTGCCCTTACGCGCGGCCGCAAACTCGTGTGCCTCGTTGGTTCATCCAAAGCGGTTCACATCGCTATCCGCAATAACAACACCACTTTGCGCCGCACCAGCCTCGCGCGCAGATTGCATGCCCCGCTTGCGAATTGATCCGCAATCCGAATCGACCCTACTTCTTGCGGGTCGCGCCCTTCGACTTGCTAACGCCAAGCCTTTTTTCGGATGCAAGTCTCTTCCTGGCCTTCGGAATCTCGTTCCGATACTGAGGAAGCCACTCTGCCTGGGCGACAAGCATTTCGTCTGCCAGCTGCGATATTTCCGGCGGATTACACACCGCGCCCACTAGCGGATCCATCATCATTGCCTGCTTGAGCAGTTCCACATCGCCGTGCACAGCAGCCTCCACAGCCAAGCGTTGGACACTAATCGATGCGCTGCACACCGCCGCACAACCCAGAGGCAGGTCCCCGACTTGCGGAATATTGATCCCATTTCTGTCAACGTAACACGGCACTTCCACAATCGCATCGTCAGGCAGGTTCGTGATGCACCCGCTGTTCACAACGTTCGCATGTCCCCTGTAGGGCCGGCCGACTTCTAATGCTTCGATAATCCAGCTGCCGTGTTCGAGCGACCTGTCTTTGGCATCATAGACCGGCGGCGTTTCCTTCAGCATTCGGGGAGCTTCCTTCACGAACCACTTTCGTTCCTCCCTGCAAACCCGCAGGTACCCACCCGTTTCGCCATTGATCCACGCGCCCATATCTGACCATTTCGCTATCTCTTTCGGCCGTTTCCTGTACCACGGCACATATTCAGAGAGATGCCCGTTGGACTCCGTCGAGTAGTATCCGAAGCGTCGCAGGATATCCAGCCGGACCTTTTCCTCCTTGTTGAATCCGGGAATCAACGCAAAGCCTTCCAGCAGGCGATCAGTCCAATCCTTCCGATCATAGAGCACCTGCACATACCACGTCTGGTGATTGATACCCGCGCAAATGATGTCCACATCTTTCGTCGTGATATTCTTGTAGCCGCGTGAGCCCGGCTTCTTGCCCTTATTGACCAACAGCTTGATTGCTTCCGTTATCTGGTGATGCCCCCCCTGGACACCGTGGCACAACCCGATGGTTGGCACACATCCATACTCGTTTGCGGCCCACGTATTCATCGCGTTGGGATTCGCGTAGTTCATGAATAGCACGCCTGGTTTCGCCACTTCGCGAATGTCCTTGCAGAACGCCAGGATCTGAGGAATGTTTCGTTGCCCATACATGATTCCTCCGGCGCACAGCGTATCGCCGACGCACTGATCGACGCCATACTTCAACGGGATATCAATATCGAATTCAAATGCCTTCAGTCCTCCGATTCGTGTCACGTTGATCACATAGTCTGCATTCCGAACCGCCTCCCGCCGGTTCATTGTCGAGACAACCTTCGTCTTCAACTTATTCGCCCGGACATCGCGCCGAACCAGCTTATCGATAAGGCCCAGGTACTTCTGGTTGATATCCATCAGGGCCAGCGTGGTTCCGGACAGTTCCGGAACCGACAGGATATCTCTGGTCAGTGTCCGCGAGAACCCAACGCTTCCTGCTCCGATAATCGCAATCTTGATGGCCATGTTTCTGCCTCCTTTTCGTAAATGCGAGCAAAGCTAGCTCCTTAAGCTACGTTTCTTTGAGTAGATGAGTCAAACAAGTTTACGAAAGTTCTGTGGGGTGGCGACGTTGTAAGTGTTCAGAGTTCAGGAGAAGAATCCGGTGTGACGCGGCATTTCGGGTAGATTCTGAAGCAGATGTGCTGG
>SPBP01000294.1 GCA_004525935.1 Lentisphaerales bacterium
GCCCGCAACGATCTCGCCTGGCCGAATGGCGACTCTCCCCTTCGTCGTGAGCCTTGTCGCGAACTTTGTCGACAAAGCTTACGACAAAGCTCACGACAGAAATGGAAGGATCGCCTCTGCACCTCCGCGCTGTGCCCCGGGTTCATCCCGGGGTCTTTGCGATGGTCGTCTCGTCAAGATCGTAATCGTGTAGCCCTCAGCACGGCAGTGTTGCTGCAAGAGAATAACTATAGAGCCACTTCTCCACAACGCGGCGGGCCTCCTTTGACGCCTTCCTGTTACTCCTTGCCCTGATCTCAGAAAGACGCCAGGTATTGGCGGAACGCTTGACGATCACAAATGTCACCCTCTGCGGCTGCATCAATCTGTAAACATACACACGATGACCTTTCCCGAGGATCATCCTCCAGTACGTCTGAATACAATTGTTCTGCTCGACACTTTCCTCGCACAACATTCGATACGAGGTAATCGGAACGATCGTGTCTGTGCCAGGCACGGGTGGCGGGGGCCATGGACAGGTGTTCGGGTTGGACGGCGCGGCCCCGGGCACCCGCGGCGCACGTGCTCGAGTGCGAGCATCGGCACGAGCTGCACGACGCTGTTGTTCAGCGCGTTCCGCCGCTTGGATTCGGGCCACCCGCTCCTGTTCAAGTCGCTGCGGGTAAGCGATATATTCGGCATCTACGGACTCAACGAAGTTCTGGATTTGGCGGATCGACTGGAATGGACGGAGCTCGCGAGGTGACTTGATCTGTTCCAGAATCTCAAGAGCATGCTGGAGCTGATCGGCAATCACGGAATACGGGGCGTCAATATCGGTTTCGGCGACTTCCCTTATGAGATAGGGGTCGGACCACGACAAGTCATTGACAGGTAAGAGGATAACGGAAATTCGGGTCGCGGAAGGCGGGGTTAGAGTCGATTTCTGGGGTCAAGAATAGCGTTTAAGGCTCCTGCTGGTATCATTCCAGGATCATGCCCAGAGCGAATCGATATATTCTCACCGGATACGTGTATCACCTGACGCACCGGTGTCATAACAGGAGCTTTCTATTCCGTTTTGCACGAGATCGGACGGAGTACCGGCGTAGGTTGCGAGAGGCGGTAAAGGAGTTCCGGATCTCGCTGTTGACGTACAATATTACCAGCAATCATTATTTATGTGGAGCTCCACATAACATATTCACCTGTTCTGTGTTCCCGGAGTGATGGAATGTGCGAGCATCAAAATGTGGAACAAATACTGGAAGGGACGGTTCCGGAGGTTGATGAAACTTGATCGTATGATATGGCAACCGGACGCATGGGATACGCAGATGCGGGATTATGATCAGTATGTGGAGAAGCGATCATACGTAAGAGAGAATCCTGTGCGGCGAGGATTGCTGGAACGATGGGAGGACTGGCCGTATCAGGGGGAAATGCATATTATTCGGTGGTGAAGCGGCGGCAAAGGATTGCCGCCCTCCAAAAGAACAAGTGAGTAACGTCAGGTGGCATCGGTTGGAATCTTGCATACTCCGGAATCTGATTGCCATCCTCCGAAATGGTGCGACACAAGGACTGGAGGGCGGCACCGGCGCGTCAGCGCCAGGGGCCGATGGGTATCAGGGTTCGGCAGCGAAGCGTCAATCCTTCTTGACCTTCCGTAGCCTTGAGCGAAGGCGGTTGCCGCCGCAGTTGATTGATGGAGAAAGGATACCTGAATGCGAAAAATGGTTCACACTAGTCTTGTCGAATGTTGCGGGTATGGAAACTGCATAGCGCTGGAGAATGACACCACAAGAGTGGTGCTCGGTCACCATTGCGGAGGGCGAATTCTGGAGTATTCCCTGAAGGGCAGGAACATCCTGTTTCAGGATCGTGCCACGGATGGCTGGATGTATTCGCCCGGAAAGAAGATCGAGCCTGGTGCCGGACGGTGTGATATCGGGCCGGAGAAGACAATTCCGCCGCATCCTGCTCTGTGGTTGGGAACGTGGACTGCGGCGGCCATGGAAAATGGGCGCGCTCGACTTACAAGCGTAATGGACAAGGCGACTGGAGTCCGGTTGATCCGCGATTTTCAGCTCGATGCCAATTCTTCACACCTTTCGTTCAAACAAACCATCAGAAACATTTCAAAGCATCCGATCACATGGTGTCACTGGAGTCGCACTTTCGGGGTAAGTGGCGGAATCTGCGTGATTCCGCTTGAGGGCAGCAGCCGCTTTCCGCACAGCTACATCATGTACGAGCGCGGGCCGCTGATCAACTATGAGCCGAACGACAGAAACATCAGAATCCGCGATGGCTTCCTGGAGATTCTGGGTCCGCCACGGCAGCCGAAACTCGGGATGGATTCGCATGCCGGCTGGTTGGGCTACGTGATGAAGAACGATCTGCTTTTCCTGAAGCGCTTTCCGGTGTATCCCGACAGAGTCTACGGCGAAATAGCCGGGCTGACGATTTCGATATACTACCCGAAAGAAGACTTCTGCGAACTTGAGCCGATCGGTCCGATGGAGCGCATTGCTCCGGGGCAGTCGGCATCATTCACTGAAGACTGGTGGCTGTTGCCCTTCAAGTTCCCGACTCGCGGGGAGCAGATCAATCTGAAGAAACTGACGCAGATAGCTGGCATCCCATAGGGGGCCAAGGCTGAATGGGTCCGGGCTGTTGAGCAGGTCAGGCATTCCTGCCTGACCATCAGATGAGATGCCATGACCCCTTGGGGGAGGGACACGCCGGGCGTTGGCTCACTCTGCAAGAGATTGATTGACCCCATGGCGATGTGTGGTAGTATAGCTATGGTAATCCACATGGAGGTTGGCAGATGAGAACAGTACAGATGACGCTCGACGAGGATCTGGTCCAGACAGTGGACCGGGTTGCCAAGGATCTGCACACGACCAGGTCGGCCTTTGCACGAGACGCGCTCCAACGCGCGATCGAGAGGATAACGACGCAGAAGCTAGAGGAGAAGCATCGCCAGGGGTACCTCCGGAAGCCGGCTGGGGCCGGTGAGTTTGACGTCTGGGAACGCGAGCAGAAGTGGGGTGACTAATGAGACGCGGCGATGTTCGCTGGTACAAGTTCGGCCGGCCGGACAAGAGGCGTCCCGTCGTCATCCTGACACGCGATTCCATTATCCCCCACATCGGTGAGGTCACGGTGGCCCCCGTCACTTCCACGATTCGCGACATTCCGAGCGAGGTTTTGCTTGACCAGAAGGACGGTGTCGCCAGAGAGTGTGCGGTCAACTGCGACCACCTCCAGACCATCGCAAAGGGCAGGATCGGTTCCCTGCTCACAAGGCTCTCGATCGCCCGAATGCGGGAAATCCGCGTCGCCGTCACCTTCGCGCTGGCGCTCAATGAATGAACCGGAGACAACAAGAGGCCGGACGTTACGGCTCGAAGCTCGCAGAACGTCAGCCTCGTCGTTGGCAGAAAGCGCAGAAATAGGAGAGCCAAGGCGATCCTTCCATCTTTGTCGCGCGCTTTGTCGTAAGCTTTGTCGACAAAGTTCGCGACAAGGCTCGCGACGAAGGGGAGAGTCGCCATTCGGCCGGGCGAGATCGGAGCGAACGGTCCTCGTCCTCGAAAAGGCGAAATGGAGATCGAGATCGAGATCGAGGACGAGGACCGTCCCGACTCCCCAAGTGGAGGTCGGGACTGAGGGCGAGTAC
>SPBP01000283.1 GCA_004525935.1 Lentisphaerales bacterium
CCGCACATGGTCGCAAGCTGCTGAAAACGATGATTGTCGCACTGCAGAAGGCCGGTGCGCGCCCCTTGGAAATTGACACCGACGGCATCTACTTTGTTCCGCCCCCCTTCAAGGGGGGGGAAGCGGCCATCACAAAAGCACTGGAGAAGTTCCGCGCAGATTTCGTTAGGGCCCTGCCCGACGGGATAGAGATCGAGTTCGACGGGGAATACCGGGCAATGTATAGCTACAAGATGAAGAATTACGCACTCCTTGAGCAGAACGGGGAAGTGATCATAAGGGGAGCTGCCCTCAAGTCGCGGGGCCTCGAGCGTTTTCAGCGAACATTTCTGGAGAAAGCCATACGCATGAAACTCGAAGGCAAGGATTCCCTCATGCCCGCGCTGAAGGACGAATATACCGCCCTGTTATCCGGGCATCAAATGGCGGTTTCGGAGTTCAGCAAAACCGTAACCCTCCAGAATCCACCGGCAGCGTATGCCGCCCGGATTGAGAAGGGCGGGAGGAATCGTGATGCTGCGTACGAGCTGGCGTTGCGGTCGGGCCGCGAATTCAGGGCTGGCGACCAGGTTACCTACTATGTTACCGGTGAAAAGAAGAGCGTAACGGTGTTCAAGAATGCAAAGATGGCATCTGAATGGAACCCGGACAACAGGGATGAGAACGTTGCATACTACCTTGCGAAGCTTGACGGGCTCTACACCAAGTTCTACTCTCAAAAGGAATCCGACGGGAGCCAGCAGGAAATGGACCTGAACGGACAGGAGGAAGACTGATGCCGGAACGACTGATTAGAACCGATGGTTCGAGCGCTGCAGCGGGGCATGGGGATGGACCCGGGGCTGACGCTGGCCCGAGGAGGACTAGTGGAGTGCCTCATTCGGCAAAGGCTGGATTCACGTTCATGGAGTTGCTGGTAGTGATTCTTGTCATTTCGATTCTGTCGACGCTCGTCGGTATAGCGGTGCGGCACATTCCTGCGGAGGCGAGAAAGGCGGCGGCCAGAGAGAACATCTCGCGGTTCAAAGTTGCACTTGAGATGTACAACGCGGAGCAGGGCAACTTTCCGACGCAGGAGCAGGGACTTTCCTCGCTGTGCAGGAAACCGGAAACGCCACCGATTCCGAACAACTATCCTGAAGGCGGCTACCTGGACAGTCTGGATGTTCCCACGGATCCCTGGAAGAGCGACTATGTTTATGTTGTGCCGGGCCCTGAAGGAAAGCCGTATGAAATCATCAGTTATGGACGGGACGGAGACGAAGGTGGCGAGGGGGAAGACTCCGACATATCCAGTCTCGACCTCGGTATGTGACAGGACCCGACTGGCGGAGAGAGCTTTTACCCTGGTCGAAGCAGTTGTCGCGCTCGCAGTTCTATCGATTCTTGCGTCTGTGATTTTCAGCGCGACCCTGGGCCTGATAAAGGCAGATGCTGCCGCGTCGCGTACGATCGAGTCAGGATTCATAGCATCGCGTATTGCCGTCGAGACATGGTTACCGGATTGTTCTCCGTACGACATTATCGAAGATCTCCAGAATTGGGAAATCACCTCAGAGCAATCGGAAATGGCGGCAGAAGACGGTCAGACCGCTGCTCTCGATTTCTGGAAGGTGGCGCTCAAGGGCCGACCCGTTCTGGGATCAGAGTTCTACCTCAGGGCTGTCTCGGGGAAGAAGAGTCCATTACTTGGCAGGCTACGTGGCATATCGGGAGGGAGCGCGGAGAATAGCGTCAAGAACAAGTGATATGACCCAACACTCTTCCCCGTTCCCGGCAATCAGGAAAGTCCGTGGCTCTGGAGGCATTGTGCAACCAGTGCTCCGAGTTCAGCGTGTACCAGGCCGTTGCTGGCCAGAAAGCACAGGCGATTGGGCGGAATCTCGCGAAGTAGTTCACATGTTCCACCGGCCTGCTGGTTGATAAGTCCGGCGGCAGCGATGTCCCACACGTAGATTCCCGCCTCGAAGTAAGCTTCTCCTGTTCCGCTTGCAACACGGCATAAGTCCAGTGCAGCGGACCCCATTATGCGTGTCTTTGCAGCCGCCTCACTGATTACCTGGAAGAAAGCGAGGGGAGGGCATGAAGGCGCAATGTTCCTGTCGGCGCCTGTGAACACCATGGCTTCAGTCAACGACGAGACATTGGAAACACTGATCGGCTTTCCGTTGAGGAGAGATTGCGCACCCGATTTTGCACTGTAGCAATCGTCCAACGCAGGAGCATAGACGGCGCCGGCGACAATCCGGGAGTCGACAGCAACCGCAACGGAGGAGCACCAGCACGCATGCCCGTGCATGAAGTTGACCGTGCCGTCGATCGGGTCGATGATCCATTCAACCTGCGCGGGAGACTTGGTTTCAATTGCTGTTCCATTGGGCTCGAAGCTCAGACCCGGCATCCGGGTTTTGCTTCCGTCCCGCGATTCCTCCCCGATAATGCCGTGACCGGGGAAGGCTGATCTGATTACAGCCTCCGCCACGCCCTGGCATTCTGTGTCGAGTACGAGTTTCACGTCGTGTGCAAAACGTTCCGTGATCTCGCGTCGCCTGTGAAAATTGCCGAGTGCGTGCCCACCGGCTGCACGAGCCGCATCGACGGCGCATTGAAGAAGACTGTCGAGGTTCAGTGTCATGAGAGGCGGCGATACCCAAGCACCTGTTGATCCACAAAACGGAATAGAACCACCGATTACACTGATTTACACGTGCAATCCGTGGTTGGCAGTTGTTTCGTTGCGGCCCTGCCGCGCCAAGTGATCGGTGGTCAAAATAGAGCCGGACACGGATGCTTCCTGTTCGTCGGGTCCGGCGGTATCCGACGACTCAATCTTCTGAGGATGTCCATCCACAAATTTCAGTGAGACCGTCCTGGAGACGCCCTTCTCTTCCATGGTTACGCCGTAGATGACATTTGCCGAGGCGATTGTCTGTTGGCTGTGTGTTATGACCAGGAACTGCGATTGTTCGATGAATCCCTTCAGCATTTTGACGAACCTGCCGATGTTCGAATCGTCCAACGGTGCATCAAGCTCGTCCAGAACGCAGAAGGGACTGGGTTTCACCATGTAGATCGCGAACAACAGCGAAACTGCGGTGAGGGTCCGTTCTCCTCCTGAAAGCAGGGAGACGTTCTGAAGCCGGTTACCCGGGGGGCGGGCGATTATTTCGATGCCGCTTTCGAGGACGTCTTCTTCGTCTACGAGAATCAGCTTCGCCGAGCCTCCGTTGAAAAGCTTACGGAACACGCCGTCGAAATTCTGGTTAATTGCAGCAAAAGTCTCCGCGAACATCTGTGATGTTGTGCGGTTGATCTTGTTGATCATCTCAACAAGCTTCTGCCTGGAGTTGCTGAGGTCTTCCATCTGGTTGGATAGGAAGGTATTTCGTTCTTCGAGCTGTTCGTATTCATCGATAGCGACAAGATTGACCGGACCCATGGCATCAATCTGCGTGTGCAGCTCGGTAATGCGCATTTCGATCCAGTCTTCCTGCGGCTCACCGGTTTCCCACACAGGATCTGGCTCTGCTTCAACGGCCTCGGAGGTCATGCCGTATTCCCTGGCAATCCGCTCGATCATGTTCTCAAAACGGATCTTTCCTTCGGCGAGTTGAACCTGCAGGTCAGATTTCTTCTCATGCAGCTCATCGGAAAGCGTCCGCTTTGTGCTGAGCTCATGATCGGACGAGACAATCCGCTCCTCGCTGGCGCGACGGTTGGACCGTGCCGTTTCAATCTGCTCGACAACCTGCAGCACGGCGGCCTCAAGTGATGGAATGCTGCTGCGGGCCTCCTCAACCTGTCGCTTGAGGTCGGCAATGTCCATCTCTCTCGAAGACAGCCCTTC
>SPBP01000180.1 GCA_004525935.1 Lentisphaerales bacterium
GCCGTCCTTTGTGATAAAGAGAATTGATCCTTTGCTCCCGGCGAGAATATTGCTGCGTGTTTTACTGAAGTAGTTGTCGGCGATAACCAGTTTGTCATCGCTGAACTTCTTGACACAGGTGGCATAGATTGAATTTGGAGTCCCATTTCCATTCACTGTTGTGAAAACCACCGGCCCCTCACGATTGTCCCATGCTTTGCTTACGTCTTCTGGTAATGTCGGCATATCTAATTACTTCCTTTCTTCTGGTTCATCACTTGTTCTGTTGGTTGACATTTATGGCGCGCCCTACAAGCATTTCCCTTGTCTTTACCTCGTTGCCTTTCTTAATTGAGGAATCCCACATTATGGTTTCAGAAGATAGTCTGCAACGGCCCGATACATGGCGCTTACAGCCAGAATTGCACAGTGCCGTCCTTCTTCAGACAAACATTCGGCGGATTTGATTATTTCGCCAGGACTTATTGAAAGAGCATCAATAATCTGCTTTCCTTTCAACCTTCGCGCGACAGCGTAGCCGCAGGCTCTGGTATTCCCGCATCCCTCCGTATAATACTTTGTGTCTTCAATCACATCGTCTTTGATCACAAGATAGAACTCCATGCTGTCGCCACACGGCCCCTTAATTACACCTGCGCTCGTCGGGTCGTTCATTCTGCCGAACAATTCGTCTACACTCATCCCGCCTAAGTAACTGTCTTCACTCATATCTACTCCTCAAGTTCCAGTTCCGTCCCAGCCGACACAAGTCGCGCCTGCTCAGGATACAGTTTCACTATATCCTTAGCCTTCTTAGTGCAATGAGTAGGCACAATAATGGGCACATCGACTAGTGCTTTGAGCTTTCTGAAACCATGAAAGCCGCCTACTACAGCACGAATGGGGCCATATTCAGAAACGACGCGAGACATGATCTTATCCAGTCCAGGATGGGAACATCCAACGATCAACACAACCCCCTGAGAAGAGCGGACCGCTAAAGAACTCTCCTCCCTCACAATTCCGAGTTCTTCAGTGACAACCAGATTGGGCTCCACCTCCAGGGCATTCTTGATTTGCACAATATCCGCATCGGGATTAAAGCTTCTGATCTCGCTCTTTATGGATTTCGAGAATGAAGATGGCACATATACCTGCACATCGCCAAACTGGCTCAGAAGAGACATGCCGCCCACATGATCCCAGTCTTCATGCGAAAGCACGACGCGCTTAATCTGCTCAGGAGCAACACCAAATGCGCACATATTAGCCAGCAGGCTTTCTGCGTTCTCGCCCATATCGAATAGCGTGCTGTTGTCTACAAGCGCAGAGAACCCCCAGCCCGACAAGAAGCCCGTCTTCGCAGTGTTGTCGTACAGAATCTTAATATTCATGAACTCCATCCTTCGAAGATGCGCGCAACTTCGTATATGCCCGGCACGCCGGACATGATCTTTCTATGCGCGCAAGAGCTTTCGCATAGGAACTGTTCGGCCATTTACGCGCCACAATGCAAAATGGACATATTCCGCAGAAGAACGCTAAGAGCCTTGTTGTAACTCCCGCCTTTTTCATCATCGCTTCCTGAAATTCAGCACGCTACTGTCCATGAGCCCGCTATCGTGACTGATTCGCCACCACATGGTGGCCTGATACAATAAGCCCGCATCCTGGATCTCATGCTGAACGTCTTCTATCGCCATGCCCGCAAAGTACTTGTTCGGCATAAATGCATCCGTATGTGACGGATGCACAGACAGCAAACCACCAGACCGAAGCACTCGTGCCACGTCTCTATAGAGCGCCATCCTGACAGGCTTCTCCATCATGTGAAGAATGTCGTAGAGCAACACACAGTCAACTGAGCTATCAGGCAGATCAATAGTCGTTCCGCCATCATTGCGGATCGTGCGCACAGAACGCACACCATGCCGAGCCGAAGATTGCGCCAGCGTCACCAGCGCCCTTCTGTTCTTATCTACGGCATAGACACAGCCCCTTGAACCTACTGCCTTTCCGGCAGGAATACTGTAGTGCCCAACACGGCAGCCGAAGTCAACAACCACCATCCCCTCTCTGATCCCTATACGTTCCAGAAACTCCACGCCCTGCGACTGGTGCCATCTCCGCATGTCACCTCGCAGAAAGGATATCGGCCGATGCAAGAGCTTATGTATCCATCTATTCACTTCTTAAGCCTTCCCTGCACCTTGGCCGCTCACTTCATCTGCATAATGGCCAACTCAGCCGCATTGACCAATGGATACGCGATTGGTGATGCAGTCAGCGCAGGATGCGTTCCCGTTTGGAACATAGCGAGATCCTCCGCATTCATCTTCTTCTGAATACACGCAGAAAGCGTATTGATAATTTCACCAATAGCCACGTCGCCCATGATCTGACCACCCAGCAATACACCTGACGATCTTTCAAACAGAAGTTTCAGACGGCATGCTTGTGCCCCCGGCATGCATCCAGGATGACGATTAGGCGACTCGACGGTAGTAGCCACGACTTCATAGCCTTCCCTGCGGGCCACAGACTCAGTAAGTCCGGCAGTACCCATCGCCAAATCTCCGACTGCGGTCGACCATACGCCAACGGTACCAATGTTCTCCCGCTTGAGAGCAAAGACGTTGGCCCCTGCAATACGCGCCTCATAGGTCGCTATCGATGCCAGCTTCAAAGAGGAAGGCTTCCCTCCGAAAAATGAGACCTTCGAAGCACAATCCCCGCAAGCGAATACGTTAGGATCCGAAGTCTTCATATTGCGATCAACGGCAACGGAGCCATCAGGAGCCAGCTCAAGTCCAGCCGCCTTTGCAAGCGTGGCATTTGCCGAAGCTCCAATACCCAGAATCACGACGCTCGTTGGGATGATGGTACCACCAGAGAGAACGACTGATTCAACAGACGATTCTCCATCGATGCGCTCCACTGTTGAGCCGGTCATAATTTCAACACCTCGTGCCTTGAGATGCTTTTCCATTTCCACGCAAAATGCGGTGTCATACGCAAGGCTCAGACAATGCGCTACGCACTCTACGATTGTCACGCTCTTCACGCCGCTCTTCTTGATTTCATCAGCAAACTCAATCCCGATGAAACCGCCACCGATCACAACAACGCTTTCGGCAATCATGACCTTCTCCTGAATACGGGAGAGGGACGAAACATTCTTCTCAATCGCAAAGACGCCATCAAGATCCACCCCGGGAATCGGAGGTCTGACCGGAGTTGAACCAGTGGCCAGAACAAGCCTCTCATACTGCAAGTCTTCAGCTTCTGTCTTCAGCACTCTTGCCTGCAAGTCGATGCTCTGAACTTCCGACACAAGAAGCCCTATCTCGTTCTTTTTCAAAATCATATCGGGAATGAGATTCTTGTCTGGACTGCCTACAGTGCCAAAAATATACGGAATACCGCATGGTATTAGAACCTGCTGCTCCTTGCGCACAACCAAAACGGTCTTTTCCGAATACTGCCGTCTTACTGTTAAAGCAACCGGTATCCCCGCTGCACTCCCACCCACAACAACAACATCAACCTTCTTCATCGCTACCTCCTGTTACTTTTTGACAAATTTACCTTTCGCACGCGCCATAACACAGTCCTTCTCGTAGAGCTCTCCTGCCAACACATACAGAGGGGCAAGAGCTCTCTCCAGCCTGGCGCGTACGGTAAACGCTCTTTCGCTTGCGATGGGACAAAGGAACCTAACGGTCAGCTCACCTGTTACGCCTGCTATGCCATACGAGAAAAGACAGTTTGTCATTGCCGCATCCAGAACCGTCGTGACCATGCCACCATGCACATACCCGACATAGCCTTCATGCTCTTTATCGAACATAATCCGGGCTTCAACATTCCCGTTCTGGCACACGCGGAATGCCGAAAGAACGCCCTTCGCATATCGGACAATCAGCATGATGGCGCTGACGCATATCTATCAACTGTCTGCTACGCAAGCTTAAGCCCTGATTCTCTTCCTTACTGCTAGTGATCACACACATTCTCACCGGACGCCAATGTCCCCGCCAGATATGCCTTCACAATATTCTCCGGAAGATCGGCAGGGGCCCCAACCACCACCTCAATTTTCTGTTCGGCAAATAGACTCTGCGCTCGAGATCCCATGCCGCCTCCTATAATTACATTCGCGCCCTTCTCCGCGAGCCATTTAGGCAGGACGCCAGGTTCATGAGCTGGTGGCGTTTCCATAGCAACCTTAACTATGGTCTTGGTCTCAGGATCTGTGTCAATGAGGGCGAATTGCTCACAATGCCCAAAATGCATTGCGAGTTTTCCTTCTGCTACTGGTATTGCTATACGCATAATACTACTCTCCTTCTCCTTTATCTCATTTGTACCTTTTTCGATGCTCAAAATGGATTCCACCGTCAAAGAAAACGCTTTTGCGGTTTCAGAGTCGGCGTTTCTGATGACATGCGGTTCGCCCTCATCGCAGGCAATCCCAATGCAGGGATCTATTGGGATGCGTCCAAGAAACGGCACGCCCATATCAGATGCCATCGAGTCAGCACCACCATTTCGAAATATTGCGGTGACTTCGCCGCATTTCGGACATGCAAAGCCACTCATGTTCTCTATTACGCCAAGGACAGGGACATTGAGCTCCTTACAGAACGTGATTGATTTCCTGACATCAAGAAGAGCTACCTGCTGAGGTGTTGTTACTATCACCGCACCTTCCAGATCCTCAATAAGCTGACATATGGAGAGGGGCTCATCGCCGGTGCCCGGCGGCGAATAAATAATTAAGTAGTCCAGATCACCCCATTCCACATCCTTCAGAAACTGCTTAATAACGCCATATTTCCTTGGCCCTCGCCAGATAACTGCCTCGTCTCTGTCACGAAGGAGACACCCTATAGACATAACCTTGAGGTTATCGCTGAATCGTATTGGTAATAGTGAATCGCCATTACCCTCAACCTGAAATCGATCAAGATTCAAAAGTTGAGGTACGCTGGGCCCATGAATATCAATATCCAGCAGACCAACACGCTCGCCCCTCAATGAAAGCGACACAGCAAGATTGACCGCTACCGTACTCTTCCCTACACCCCCCTTGCCTGAAAGAACAACGATCTTGTGCCCGATGCGGCACATTCTCCTGGCCAACTGCTGCCGCTCAACGTAGTCCTGATCCTGCTCGTCAGGCCGCCTCCCTTTGGCCGAACATCCCTCATCAATGCAACTGCCGCATTCTTTTACTTCCGTCATTTCAGCTCCTAAGCATTCAATTCTTTTTGCAACATGATCCAAGCCTTACGTATGGCTTCCCCTGCATCACACTCCCCATACTCAATCACCGTTTTGCCAGCCATCAACGCATCATTAACGCTTCGGTCAAAAGGAATACTCTCAATTACCCGAGAGCTATTCTGCTTCGCTATAGCCTCTATTCTTGCAGCTTGCTCC
>SPBP01000043.1 GCA_004525935.1 Lentisphaerales bacterium
CCGCGGCCCGTCGCGCGAGCGCTGCCAGGTAGCCGATAACCACGCCGGCCGACAATGCCAGACCTGCAACAATCAGTTGGGTGGTTGAATTCATAGGGGCGTAAGTCTCGCAGGTTGGCCGGTATTGTCGAGAACGCTTTGCCAGAGCAGGCTGGACGTGTCGACGGTCTTCCGGCTTCCGACCGCGCGCTCGATCGGCACGTGGATAAAGTGCCCGTTCCACAGGCTGACCACCATTGAGGTCCGGCCCGATATGGCGGCATGCACTGCGTTTTCTGCAAGCTGGAAGCAGAAGACCGAGTCGTCAGCATTCGCCGGGATGCTCCTGATTGTATATGACGGGTCGATGTATTTCACTGAGGTCGGTATACCCGCGTGCGCGAAATGGTCGGTCAATGCGGATTTCAAGAAAGGCCCTATGTCGCCCAGTTTTCGGTTCCCTGACTTGTCTGTGCCGGTGCTGCTGACCAGGTTCTGGCCCGCTCCTTCGGCGGCAACGATGACAGCATGTGCCTTCCGGGCAAGCCGCTCTTCGAGGTAGGCAAAGATGTTCTCCATAGCGAAAGGAAGTTCGGGAATGAGGAGCAAGTTCACATCGCTTGAGGCAAGTGATGCATGGACCGCGACGAATCCGGACTCGCGCCCCATGAGCTTGACGAGGCCTATGCCGTTTCGCACACCCTTGGCTTCCATGTGGGCGCAGGTAATGGCCGGCTGGCTGGCGGCGACGGCGGTTTCGAAGCCGAATGTCCGCTCGGTAAACGCTATGTCGTTGTCGATAGTCTTCGGAATGCCGACCACTGAGATAGACAACGAGCGTCTTTCAATTTCACGGGCGATTTTCAGTGCGCCGCGCTGTGTGCCGTCGCCGCCTATTGCGAACAGGATATCGATGCCATTCTCCACGAGGTAGTCCGTCATAACGGCGGGATCCTGTGGGCCGCGCGACGAGCCGAGTATCGTGCCGCCGTGCTGGTGAATGTCCTCGACGGTGTCGGGATCGAGCGTTATGGGTTTGTGGCCGATGGACTTCACGAGTCCCTCGTAACCGTACCGAAGCCCGCGGATGTTCCTGATACCGTAGCGGTACCATGACACCATTACGAGTGCGCGGATTACGTCATTCAGGCCCGGGCATAATCCACCGCAGGTAACAATTGCCACGCTCGTGCGGGCCGGTTCGAAGAAGATACGCTTTCGCGGCCCGGCTGCTTCGAATGAAGGTGGATCGCCCTTGCAGTCCCGGCACGCGGACAGGCTGACGTCGATCAACACCCGGTCATCGTCGATGAACACGGCCGATTCTACCGGGGAATCGAACCGGCATTCTCCGAGTGTTGTGATAAGGGAAGCGGAATTCATTGGCTGCGTGTAGTCTACGGCCGGTTCCTTCGCGAGGCAACAGTGAAAGCGGAGAACAACGCAAAGAAGAGACTGCTTGTCCACGAATCCTCACGAATCCACGCGAATAAGAATGGAGTTGGCAGCGAATCCGAAACTCCTGTAAGCTCAAACACGATGCAGGAGATCATTACCAGGGACGGAGTAAGGCGGATTGGCATCATCGTCGTCGTGGCGGTGGTTTGCCTGGTTGCATTCTACCCGTTCAGTCCCGCGGGCAGATACAGGAGGGAACTGAAAGAAGCGGACAAGTGCATGAACATGGTCGCCGACGCGCTTGTCGGCGACGCAAGGTATACGAACATTGCGGTGGCCTCGTGCACTGAATACGGCGACAGAATCTTTCTTGGCATTGCAGGTCGGGTCGCTTCCGACAAGCACCTGGAAGAGCTTCACGGAATAGTGCGATCGATTGATCAGCCCTTCTCACTCCAGTGGCTGGTGGAAGTCTACTCGGGTGCTTCGTCCGGAGAGAACGTGACGATGGACATGAATTCAGTGGATCGCAAGATCCCATGGCAGATTCTGCAGACCAATCCTCCGCCTGTTACGCCCGAGCGATTCGTGGAATGACATGGGAATCACGGAAAAACATACTCAGCTGGCCAGGTTCTGGAAGAAGTTTCTGAGGCTGACACGCGGCCGTGTTCCGGTCCTGCGGGCGTTACGGGTTATCAGTGAAGAAGAAACCGATCCCGAGTTCAAGAAGGTCGTGGATTCCATTCGGAAATCGATCGACAAAGGCAAGACGCTCAGTGAGGCGCTGCAGGACCACCAGGCAGAGTTCTCTCCTTCGATCAGGGAACTCGTAAGAACGGCTGAACAGAGCGGGGCCTGGGACGAGATACTCGAAGAAATAGCCGATGGCTTGCAGGAAGGAACATTCTGCTGAGCATGATCGATGGGGAAACCGGCCCCAAACCTCCTTCCGTCCTTCAGCCCACTCTTGTCGGCAGTGTCAAAAGTTCTATGAAAGAATGAGAGCGAATATCCAATATCCAACACTCAAATCCAATGACCAAGGAGACTGCATTCTGCTTCCCGGCCGCGCTGTCAGGCGGGGAACTAACCTTGAAACCTGGACATTCCTTGTTGGCATGAAAGATTGGATCGATCAAGTGGGTCGTCTAAGCGTAACCGAGTAAAAGTGGCGGTTAAGAGTACGGTTAAGCGCTTGCATCCCGACGAATGTCGGGGTGAACGAGAAAGTGTAAGAAGTGCGAAGCTCACGCTTTCCGCCAAAGGCGGATCCCCTCCAGAGGCGGGCAGGCAGCCTCCGGCGGAAAACGCACTCTTCGTCGCACCCTTAAACGCGTCACTTACTCGGATACACTTAATCGATCGACTTCCATCCTGAGTCTGCCCCGTTCTGAGTATGGTTGTACAAGTCGTATAGAACTCCCTGACTACACACTTCCGTGAAGAGCCGGAAAGTGACGGATAATCAAGGATAAGGGGGCAAGATCCGAGAACGCTTGACACCCCTAAACCGCAGGCGCTGCTACTGCGCGAGCACGTTCTCTACAGCCTGCATGGCTTCGCCATTATACTCCGGCGGACAGAAGATGGCTTCCTTGGACATTATCAGGCCGGGCGCCTCTTCACCGGAACAGATAATCGTCGCATCAGTGGCATCAACTGCAATCCACCACTGGCCCATCGTGTTACCGTTGCCGGCATTGTAGAGGTTGACTGTCATGGAGTCCGAAAGAAAGTCGTACGTCTCGGCGTTCGACAGGGGATAAGACTGGCCGTCGACGATCAGTGCGTTCTGGTTCCCATTACCCTTTGGCTTGAAATGGATGGCCACTGCTGCGCCGGCATAACCGGGATAACCGTCTTGCAAGTCGTCATGCGTAATTGTGCTGTCGTCCGGAAGAGTCAGCGTGAATTCCATGTCGGAATTGTTGGCAGGGTTGAGAAGCAGTTCTCCGCCAATAACATGCCCGTCGCTTTCCGATCCATTCTGATCGAGCGCCTTGACGATGAACCGGTCGAGTCCGGATTCCGCGCCCTCGACATAACCGGCGACGAACGAGGAATCAATATTCGCCGAGCCGTTCTTGGCGATCGCGACAACCCTGTCGGTCGGCGCAAGAAGCTGGGCGCCATTGCTGCCGTCGGTGCGCAGGCAATAGGCTGCGCACCGAAGCAGGAATGCAGCCTTCTGCGCGCTCAGGTTGGCAACGTTCACGTTGATGCCTACTTCCTCACCGAAGAAGTACAGCGGGAACACACCCCAATACTGGGGCGGATAGACCAGGTCCTCGTAGAAGACCATTCCGAAAACATGGTAGAACGTTCCATTCTGGTCGGTCACCGTTTCGCCGACCTGCTTGGAGAAAGCGACGTCGATTGCCAGCTCAATTGCGCCTGGCGATTCGTCAGGTCCGCCACCTTTTCTTTCCCGCACTATCCGTCCTGCGCCGCCGCCGTAGGCAGAAGCTACCAACGCAAACAGCAAAGCTGCCATCACAGACGCTCTGCAGAAGTGATTCTTCATGATGTTTCTCCCGTTTTCTAAAAAGAGGCTTCAGAACCAAGTTTATCTTTCCGAATCTATGCATGTTACACATGAGTCATCTGGAAGTCAATACTGGAGCCTTCTTTTGTACACGACATTGCGGCAAACGGGTGCTAGAATGACCGGAATATGGGCGGAATCGGCTCACTTTGCCGCCGATCACGCTTTAAGGATTTGAGACTCAATCCGTTGCAACACACGGCCCGGAACGGGCCCGGAACGGGGAGTGAAACCGTACGTTGAGAGCGCCAGGCAGAATGATTCTCTACAGTACAGTCGGGCTCTTACTGTGCGGCGCCATGCTCTGCCCGGGAGACGCCACTGCCCGGCCCCGACGGGATCACGTCGCCCGCGGGATCGGGATTGCCAGAAGGCGGTCTGCTGCTGACCCCTACATGGTGTTTCGAAAGAAGCGGCCGGCACTCGAGACACCGGCTGTGCCTGCCCCACTGAGGCTTGTTGCCGACTACGGCGACTCCGGCGTTGTGGTTGTCGGTCTACCCGAAGGTGAAGAACGCGATGTTGCGGTCGACTTACTCCGTACGTTGTTTCCCGCTCGCGATTTCCAGGAACTTTCTCGCCAGCGATCGAAGGGAGGTCGCTGGGCCGTTTCAGCTGACCGGGTTATCGTGCGCTTCCGCGATGACATCTCGCATGCTTCCATACGCGAGATGTTAGCTGATTTAGATGCGGTGATTCTCAAGCAGCTACAAGGCGTGGGCAACCGGTATGTCGTTGTGCCCGCGAGCCCGGACGATTCCGGGAGCGAACTTGCTGCGCGCCTGGCTGCGTTGCCGGAAACACTCTGGGCACACGAGGATCTTCTCCGGCGCAATGCAAAAAAGTTTCTGCCTGACGACACGGAGCTCGGCAACCAGTGGTATCTTCACAACACCGGGCAAGACGGCGGCATGAAGAACCGCGACCTCGGCGCGGAACGGGCCTGGAACATTACGGCTGGTACTTCGTCGGTTATCATTGCCGTGCTCGACGACGGTTGAGACCTCGATCATCCCGATCTTGCCGCAAACATCTTCAGCAACCGGCTCGAGGGGCTGCCCGATGTTGATGGTGATGGAAACGGTTTTACCAACGACTGGCGCGGCTGGGATTTCGTGGATGGTGACAACGATCCGTCGCCCAGCCTTCCTGACGACAATCACGGCACCGCGATGGCCGGTCTTGCGGCAGGCGTCTTCGACAACGGCCTGGGCGTAGCCGGTCTGGCCGGCCGGTGCACAATCCTGCCCATTCGCGCGGCAGGCGAAATCTCGTGGGATTCCGACTGGGTTTCGGCAATCGCCTATGCCTCAGCCACCGCGGACGTACTGTCGATCAGTTACTACATCGAACCGACCCGGGCGGTACTCGATTCGATCAACGAGGCACTGGTGCAGGGCCGTAACGGACTCGGATGCATTGTCTGTTGCGCGCTGGGAAACGATGGGGTCCTGCGCAGTTATTCGACCGATGCGGCAGCGGCGGCCGAGGTCCTGACGATATCAGGCACATCGAACTTTGAACGCCGTCCCTGGTTCAGCGATTACGGCCCGCCACTCAGTTTCGTGTGTCCGGGCGGCGGAGGGAGCGTGGACCTCATTTCGACGGACCGTAGCGGGGCGGGACTTGGCTATGCGACCAACAGCGATTATTTCAGCGTTTACGGCACCTCGGCATCTTGCCCGCTCGCTGCCGCGGGCGCCGCACTGCTCGTCTCACAGAATCCGGCTTGGACCGGACTGGAAGTACGCAGGCAACTGGAAGACACGTGTGACCGGATCGATTCGGCAGCATTTCCATACAACGAACGCGGGTGGAATAATACGTACGGGTTTGGCCGGATGAATGCCTGTGCGGCCCTTTCCGAGCCGCAACAACCGTGGGATCCGTACGAGCCTGACAATGATGCCACGCTTGCCGGGCCGATAGCCGATGGTGAACTGCAGTATCGTTCGCTTGCTTCCACCTCCGACGTTGACTGGGCCTCTTTCACGATGGCTGCGGGATCAGTCATTGAACTGAAGATTGTAGGTGCTACGAATACGTTTCTGCGTCTCTACGATGCTGCGACCAACGAAGTGGCCCAGGACCAGGGATATCCTTCGTATTCAAGACTGTCAACGAACGTTAATCCGGGCACATATTACGTAAGCGTCGAAAGCGCGACCTGCACGATTGTTCCACAGTACGGACTACACCTGGCCGTTCTGCAGCAGGTGGATTCCTTCGAGCCGGACGACGCCACCAACTCGGCCAAGACGCTCTTTCCCCGCAGCATGCAGTACAGAACTCTGTATCCGGCCGGTGATGAGGATTGGGCCACGTTCGAGCTGACGGTGACCGCGGACCTCAGCATAACGACCATGGGCGAATGGGACGGCTGGCTCGAGTTGTCGCTGTGGGATTCCAACACGAACCTGCTCGCTGAATACTGGGATCCCAACACAGCCGTGGTGGCAAACATCTACACATCCCTGAATGCAGGTGTCTATTACGTCCGAGTCAGGGATCGCGAAGGCCTTGACCTGACGGCATACCAGCTTGTCCTGGAACCGTGGACCGCAGATGAGTATGAGCCGGACAACGATACAAACAACGCCGTTGTGATATCGCACGGTGTTCGGCTGGACCGGTCCATCTTTCCGGCCTCCGATATCGACTGGCACACCTTCATCCTTTCGAACAGGGCAAATGTGCTGATCATGACCGACACGATCAACCCATTGCTCGACCCGGAGACGGACGGCGATACAGTACTTGAGCTTTTCGGTGACGACGTCACGCAGCCGCCAATCGCGTACAGCGACGACGACAACAACGACTATTTCTCTGCGTTCTATCAGGCCGACCTTGATCCCGGCAGGTACTACGTCAAAGTGGTCGGGTTCGCAACGAATTCTGCGTGTCCCGACTACTACCTGGCACTGGACATCTTTGAAGCGCCTTCAACAATAGCGAATTTCAGCTGGAGCACGAGCGGGATTTCGTTCGCATGGGATGGCGATGCGTCGTATACATACCGCATTCAATATGTCGGCGCGCTTGGCGGCACGCAGGCATGGCAGAACGTCACGAATCTTGAAGGACGGATGGGGCTGAACACCTGGACCGACGAGGATGTCGGCCCGGTTCCCCCGGCCGGCGGATCAACGCAGAGATTCTACAGGATACTTGTTGAATAGCGCAGGTTGCCGACGCGGGAGATGGAAACATGTCGAAAGCGAAGATTACTGTTGTCCTATTGTTTGGCGTGGTGACTGCCGTTGCGGTGTTGATTTCAATCAGGGCATGGTCGACCCGGAATGCGGCCGCGGGCGCCATTGAAGAGCCTGCGATGTCGGGTGAACTTGAGCCGAGGGCCGACGCCGCGGGCACTCGACCGTCTGCGACCTCAGTCAGCTCAACTCGTCCGCCACCACCAGTTCCGACGGCATACTCGTCCGCCGTCGGTCCGGACTGGCGTACTGACCGGGATCATGTGATTCGGCTTTCCGCGACTGATCCTGGCGCGGCCATCGACTGGGCGCTGAAGAATGTGAAGGCGTCGGGAAACCTTTCGTTCGCGCTGCATTACGCTTTCTGGAAACTTGCCGAACGCGATCCACGCTCCGCGCTGGCGCGCGCGTCGGCAGTGGCGTCGGGTGGTTCTCGCGAGAGCGCGATCAGAACCGTTTTTCAGGTGTGGGCGAAATCGGATCCCGAAAGCGCGGCCGGTGAACTTGCAAAGCTGGAGAGCTTTGAGACAGCCGGTCTTGCGTTTGCAGCAGTTGCTTATTACTGGGCTGGAAAGGATCTGAACGCAGCCACCGGCTGGGCCTGGGGCCTCCCCGCGGGCGCGGGTCGCGACTACGCGCTCGCGAACATCGGCAGGCAGCTCTACTCATCGGACAGCGCCGCGGCCAGGGCCTGGGCAGAGCAATTGCCGGAAGGGCCGACTCGCGACACGACCATTCTCGCCATCGCTTCTCTTGTTGCCGAAAGTGATATGGAGGGAGCAGTGCAATGGGTTCAACAGCAGATTCCCGGCGGGCGGGGTTCGTCTCCGCTGCTCCAGGTTCGGCTTGCCGACTGGGCTCTGCGCAACACGGATGAAGCGGATGCCTGGGTGATGCAGCTTGCCGGAGAGCGCGAACGCGACAAAGCGCTTGCGACAATCGCGCAGGTCCTGGCGAAATCGAATCCAGAAGCCGCTTCGGTTCTGGCGGCAGCCATGCCGGATGGAGATGAGAAGACAGATACCATTCGCAGAATTGCCCTGGTGTGGGCGCGGCAGGATCTGCAGGCAGCTTCAGACTGGGTGTTCACCATTGACTCCGACACGGCGCGTCAGGCGGCGGTCACGGCACTGGCAGGAGTCAGGGCAGAAACGGATGCCGAAACCGCTCAGGAGTGGGCCGAGCAGTTAACGGATGCCGGCGACCGGGAGAGCGCACTTGAAGGTGTCGAGTCGGCCGGGCAGGAAGCGGAACCGGCACAGGGACTTGACCTGCTGTATCTCGATCCGTCCATAGCGGTCGATCTTGTTGAACAACTTCCTGATGGTGAGTTGCGGAACGGACTGGTTCACGCAATTGCAGTGCAATGGGCAATTGACGATCCATCCGCGGCAGCCGCATGGGCGATGGCACAGTTGCCCGCCGGCCGTCCGGTGGATGCAACGATGCGGGTCATCGTATGGGACTGGACGGCAAGGGATGCCGACACAGCCGCGGAATGGGCATTGAGCCTGGACGACGATCATGCAAAGGCCGGCGCCGTATCTACTATAACGATGGCGCTGACGAAAACGGATCCGTCGGTCGCCGCAGGCTTTCTGGGGAACATGACGGACAGTGAGACGAAAATCTCTATGCTTGGCAGCATTGCTTACCAGTGGGCGGAACGTGACCTCGAAGCTGCTTCAAGCTGGGCCGGAGCGATGGATGCCGAGAACGGTCGGGACTATGCCATTGCCCAGATAGGAGCGTACAGGGCGGCGTCCGATCCTGATGCAGCCCTTGCGTGGGCCGACAGCCTGTCGGCCGCCGGCTCGCGTGAGAGCGCGATCGGCGGGGTGGCCGCGGAACTGGCCGTAACGGATCTTGCCAGGTCGAAGAACATGGCTCTGTTGCTTAGTGAATGCGCCGGCCGCGAAAAAGCCTTCTCGGCAATAACATCTGCCATGCTTCGCGATGAGCCGGATCTCGTGTCGGCCTGGGTTGATGGTCTGCCTGTCGGCAGATCGAAGGACCAGGCCGTTCTGTCGCTGGTCAACTCAAGCATCTTGTCTGATTCCGCCACGGCCTGCCGATTATCGACAACGATAGACGACACGGCGATTCGCACGCCTGCCCTAGACAGGAGTATCCGCGCGTGGCGCAGTACGGACGCGGCAGCAGCAGATGCGTGGATAAGAGATTCATCACTGTCCGCTGCGGAGAAGACACGCTTGCTGGATTTGAACTGAAGCAGGCGTTGATAACCGGTTGCGACTATGGGCTTGGCGCGGAATGGGGCGAATCCGACCACGAGTGGGGACCGGTTGCGCAGCGACAACCGAGGTGGTTGGCGAAACAAACCGTGTTCTGCTTGACCAGCGATTTGGGAGCAATTGATGTCGTCAGGAGGGTTAAGGGGCTGGGTGACTGGAACGAATGTCGGGCCAGAGCGTACAGGGGAAAGACGGCCTCGGACGTCGAATATCTTGGTCTTTCGGATGAGGATATGCTGAGAGCGGAGGAAGCCCTGGAGAAGTCGGGCCAACGCAGGTTTCGACTGGATGGGCTTCGCAAAGCAGTACAGGGCGACTGACATGACATTGGACGAACTCAAGGTGCGGGAAGAGCAGAAGCGGGAGCGACACTGGAATTCCCGGCACCGCTGGGAGATTCTCCAGCAGACCATTGCATGGGCCTCCGCGCAGTCAACCGCGCCCTCGCATACCCCATCGGCCAGGCATGCCGAAGAACATCGCAAGTTGCATCAGCACTAGCAGCGTTGAGACTTTGAGTCTAACGCAAAGTCTTAACGCTGCTAGATAGTTTTGCTTCGCAAAACTGATTCTTCATTTTTTCGATCGTTCCTTCGGCAACTGCCTTGGCACCGGCGCGTAATGCTGGAAATGTCTCAGGTCTTCTGTGCCCCGGGTATCCATCTTTCGGTGATCAGTTGCCGGATTTTGCCGGCCGTTTTCTGCCCCACACCTTCCACTTGCGATAGAGCGTCCGCACGCGCACAGAAGACTGCCTCTACACTTCCGAACATGTCCAACAGACGCGCTGCTCGCCCGGGTCCAATGCCGGGCAAGCCCTGAAGAATGTAGATCTGTCTCTTGCGTTTGCCTTTTGGTCGATAACCGGGGCGATATAGGGAATCCTTGGCTGTCCGATCCATCTGTCCCGCGGCGTACCTGATCAGGCGAGCCGTTTCTTCGGCGTTATTGGATCGCAAGAGAGGAAGATTGAACAGCACAGTCAGACTGATAATGGCCCCCTGATAGGCTTCGCGGCGTATTCCACTCGCAGCCAGGTCCGAAGTTTGGCCCTCGATAATGTAGACAGGACGGTATGGGCACGAAACCAGGCGACAAGCCTGATTGAACAGGCGGCCATCAATGATTGAGATCGCCAGATCATGGAGAGTCTTGCGCTCAAAGACTACCCGCTTATCGATCAAGTAGTCGCCCACAGGCAGGCGCCTGACCGCGACCGTCAAGGTCTGGATGGCTTGCAGGTGTGTAAGGACCCCTGCATTTGACTCTCGATCATCAACGATTATCTCCATAATAAGCCTCGATACGGCCGTCCCCTCGTCGTTCGAATGGATGCAAGGCCCACCCCCGCAGACTCCATCCCTACTATATATAGAAGAAACCAGACCTCGGATTTTCCGGAACTTTCTTGGTTGGTTCTGCAAGAGCTTATTGTGCAAACACTTACAAAACTCAGGAGGAGTATGGAGGACTTTCGCATGGCGAAAGTCCGACAGACTCCTAGCGAATGAACGTAACCTGTTGGCAATTCCGGTAGGATAAGGCCCCGCCAGATCAAGTCCGGGTCAAGCGGATCCCCGATCTTCCGCATCAGTTTTGCGAAGCAAAACTAACTAGCAGGGCCAGGACTTTGCTCCGACGAAGGAGGGGCTAAGTCCGACGCACTGCTAGTGCACAGTGAACCGATAGAAGCGAAATGGCACATTGGTTGAGTCTGTATCGACGTAGTAATACGGACTGACGCCGGGTGTATTGGTCTCCAGGACGGACCAGCCGTTCGTGTCCAGCAGGTTCGTAGTCGCCTCGACGATGTAGTCGTAACCTGTTGTGAGGTCCACGCTGCACGTGAACTGGCCGTTCGTGAGTCCGACCGACGCAATACCCGGCGTTGTTCCAGCCTGCCCGAACCATGCGAGGCAATAGTTGGTCGCACTGTCCCCGGCAACTTCGAGGGCGTACTGGCCCGGCTGCAGGTTCTGCTGATAGATGTGTTCCACGTTGTCAACTGCGCTCGTGCTTTCATCAAGCAGCATGATCGGCACGAAGTTGCTTGCGCTGTAGAACTTCAGGCTCAGGTCCGCGAGAGAGGCAAGTGGATTGAAGCCGGCCGAGGGCAGGTCATATATGTTCCGGTTCCAGGTGAGCATGGCCGATATCCTCACCATCACGTTTGTCGGCGGCACCGCGAAGAAATAACGCGATGTTACCGAGCCGGATGCGGACCCGTAGTGCCAGCCGGTTAAGGAGACGGTGTTCGACTCATCTGCAGGCTGCTCGCCACCGGTCAGGATGTAATAGCTGTTGTATACGTTCAGCTCGCCGGCGCCGTAAACATCGTCAAGCGGTCGCGCGGTTGTCCGGTCCCAGCCGGGGAACTCCGTCTTTGTTGCACCGGCCATCAGCAGGGCTTTGATACATTCCGGCCTGGTAGCATTTGTGAGTGAGGGGTTATCGTCTGCCGTCTGCATCATCAGGGCGGCAGCCGCGCTGATGAGCCCGGCCGAATAACTGGTTCCGCTCAGCGGCGCTACGATATCCGGCTTTATACGGCCGGGCTCGTCGAATACCGTCAGTCCGGCATTATGTTCACCGCTCGTTTTGCCGACGACAATGGCGTTGTAACTGTGAGCGAGAAGGTCTTGAGGAAAGGCGCCGATGTTATGTAAGGCCACAACTGCGGTGAAGCCGTCGCGCACGATCGCATAGTCGAGCCGCCTGATTATGTCTATGCGTGCAGATGAATCGCCGACCCAAGAATGATTCTGGATACGGTTGGTCTCAACGTCCGGCTCAAACGACGTGTCGTACCTGTGAAGGTAGCCATTCGTGAGCCAGTGATTCGCATCGTAAACGGAGATCAGATTGATGCTAGAAGCGATGCTGTTGGCGCCGTAGAGATTCCGGCCGACTTCGGTGGCGTGCCAGGAACCGTTCGTAGGGGCGCCGGACCTGTTCTCGAAGCTCTTCCCTGCAAACGCGGGCTCGCTCGGTTCCGGCATGACAAAATAGTTTGTTGACACAACGATGGGCGATTCGACCTGGGTCACGGTGATATTTGTTCCCGTTGGAACGCCTGGTCCAAGCTCCGCCGCGAGCCTCGTGAAGCCTATATCGTCCTTGTACGAAGCATCAACCCCTGCAGGGCGGAATCCTGCGACGAGACACACCAGCGCAATCACCGCACTGCCGGACTTGTAGTTCATCGCGTGCCCGCCTTCTCATACACCTGCTTCGGCATCCCTGACGCGCTTATTATGGACTTTTTGACGACGGTTTGCAAGAGCACGAACCCATAGGCACGTTGACAAGGGTGTCGCGATTGAATATCTTTTCAGGCTTGCGCAAGACCTTGGCCATGAGAAACAAACGAAACCGGAGCTAGACATGATCCCTGATCAGAATGCGGCAATAAGTGCTCCGCCAAAGAAGAGCGGACGGGGTTGCTGGTTCTACGGCTGTACGACAGCTTTCCGTGAAGAAAACCTGGCCAAAGGTGTTTATGAAGACGCGGAAGCAATGGCCAGGATAAGGAGAATCGACAGCCTGAGAGTTGAAGGCGACCGGTTGGTTGTGAGTCCGGCCACAGGGAACTGACGTGTGTGGGGAGTGTTCAGAGTTCAGTGTTCAGGTGTCAGGGAACTGATTGCGTGTGGGAGTATGGGAGTATCGGAGTGTGGGGGTGTGACGAGAAATCGTCCTCGTCCTAAGTGAGCGGCGCGAACGGTCCTCGTACTCGAACTAAGGTGTCAAACGGAAATCACAACGTGACATCCATAACAAGGCGGCCGGAGGCCACAACCAA
>SPBP01000029.1 GCA_004525935.1 Lentisphaerales bacterium
CCCCTGCCCCGCCTTGATCCGAACGTCCCCACCCGCGTCAACCGACTCAATCCGGATACTAAGCTCGACCCCGGCATACGGCGCCGAGCCCAGGTAGACCTCATCGACCGCGCTCACCACGACATTACCCGAGGCCCTGATGTTCACATCGTCGCGTTCGTCGATACGGATCGCGTAAATCGTCGGGGACGCGCCAAGCGTCACGGTGATATCCGCACTGGTTGCTTCGGTTGTCAGCGCGACGCTTCCGCCAATCGTCAGAACGTCGCTCGTCACGTTTGAAATGCGGTAGTACTGTCCGACGTCCGTCGCGTTCTCTGTATTGCCCGCGATCTTCACCAGGCTACCTGCCACAAACCCATCTGCGATCCAGCTGCCGCCATCGGTCCTCGTAATCGTGTCACCCGCGCGGCCGGTCGCCGTGTAGCCGTTGTTGGAGAATGTGGCGGATACGTCAAAGCTTCCGACCGTGTCGAATGCCGGGTCGAGAAGGATCGGGACAATGCTGACACTCTTGCTCCATTCCGTGACAAGGGTATCGGTGCCGATCAACGTAATGCTGTTCGCCGTCGCGGACGCCACCGTGTAGTAGCGAAGGCCGTCGGTAGCGTTCTTGCTCGTCGCGCCGGCAATCTTGATCTCCGCACCGGCGGAGAGGCCGACGCCGATGCCGGTTCCGGTTATCGTGCGACTTGCGGCATCGAAGTTGACCGTCGCGGTCACGGGCGCGGCCGCAAGGTACGTCACGTCCGAGCGCTCGGCAGCGGCGAATGCCACGCGTTCGTCATCAGTGAACTCATGGCCATCTACCAGGATCGTCGTTTGACCGGTTGTCTGGCCGACGTCGTTTGTGACAATCACCGTAATGTCGCTGGCCACGATGTTAGCAGCCTCGATTACGGGCACCGTGTCCGTCACCGATTTGAGCAGGCCCGCACCGATGAGAGCCAGGAGTTCGTCCTCGGTCCAGATCTTGATTCCAGCCTCGAGCCGGCCGCGCTCGGCCGCCGTCACAGTGTAATCGAACACCGACTCGTACGTATCGATCCGCGCCGGTTCTCCGATGTCCGTAAAGTATGTGTCGAACTGCGCGTGCAGCGTGTGGTACTGCGCTGTACGGGAATTGTTGAGCGTTACGATCGCACCGTCGACGTAGTCGATCAGGGCCTGACCGCTCAGCCCTTCATCCTGGCCCTGCAGCGTAAAGAAGTCCCGGTACGCTATCTCTTCCTGCGCGCCGAGCGTGACGGCCTGGCCGGCGTCGTAGTCCGGAGGATCGCCCCAGATCCCCGTGTCCTGCGAATAGCGGTACTGCCAGTACGTGTGGTACTCGCGCTCCTTCTGCGACTCAAACGACAGGATTGTCGCATCACGCTTTGCCTCGGCGTCGGCACCCACGAGGTTCAGGTCCGCCCAGACACCGTTCTTCAGTTCGTCGTACGTACGTTCGTCGCGCACCTGTTCCGTGTTGGCATCGAGCAGGCTGCCGGAACTGACGCGAATCCACGCGGAACCCGTCGTGATGAGCTGGTCAATCCAGAGGTCGCCAGCGGTCTCGTGGATGAACACGTTGCCCGATGCCTGGATGTAAACGCTCGGCGGGATAACGGTCTGCCTGCCGCCGGCAGGAACTACGCCGGAATCAATCAGCATTGCCGGTGCAGCGGCAGTGCCCGGGCCGTTACCCACGCCGCCACTGCCAGCAACCAGCCTGATTGCACCGCCGGAAATCGAACCGGTGTACCAGTCAGTGGTGTTCTCCTTGGCAACCGGCATGCCGCCCAGCGCTTCGAGCGATACGTTCCCGCCTGATTCCGCGGAGACAACGTCGATCGGCAGATCGCCGTTTATCTCCACAACCGTGATGCCACCGGCGGTCGTGCTTGCACTGAATTTCGGCAGAAGCGTTACCGCCGACCAGGCTGAACCACTGTAGCTCTGGGTCCCGAGGTCGAGCTGCGCTGATGAGCCTATGTAAGTGTAGTAGTCTTCACCGACCCGGACAATGTCCTGGGTGTCGGGGAATACCCGGGCCCATTTCGAGGCGTCCTGGTAGTTTGCCGCGCCGAGGTTGATCGAGGCGGTCACCCCAACGTACGTGTAAACGCTTCCGGGTGTCCCAAGTGCAACGCTGTATGCATCATCAACTCGTACGCGGTCATAGGTCGTCAGGCTCTGGGTGCCCTGTGTGGACGCATACGTGAAGGTGGGCGTGTTCAGAAGCTGGAGGCCGTCCGTGCTGGAGTACGCATAAGGTACGGCAGCCACGTCCACCGACAACGGCGTCAATTCGGAGCCAATCCCTGTTCCGGCCGAAATGTCCACCTGGCGCCCGCTCACATAGGCAGCATCGCCTATCGCCTGCACGGACCCGGAGGTGCTGATCGTCGTCGTGCCGCTCGGGTTGACGACCGGGCCCAGCAGCACAATGCTGCCGCCCGAGTTGCTGTTTACCGAAACCGTCGCATATTCGTCGCCGATAAACGTTACGGCTATCGGGCGGTGTGCATCGACGGTATGCGTGTGCAGTACTTCCTGGTTCTCGGTCTGCCGGTATCTTGCCTCGTAGACATGACTGCCGTACCAGGTCCACCAGTCATCGTGCCAGTATCGCACCACCGCCGACAGGCCTGTCGTCACGGTCTGCACGTCATACGTGTAGGCAGCGTCTGCACTTGCCCCGGTTGCAAGGTAATAGTAGGGCCCGCTCCCGGCGTATTGCGGAGTGCCCTGGACCTCGATCGAATCCCACGAGATGCTCTCACTCTGGAAGATGTCGGGTACAACACCGAGCCATGCCCCGCTCTTGGTATACTTCTTCTTTATCAGGTTCTGCGAGACAACCGTTGTCCAGCCGTAGCGCCAGTTGTCGGCCGGCTGGTACGTGGATGCGTAGCCTGTCGTGGCTGTCACTTCTGTCGAACCGGACCCGCCATTCGTCGTTACTATGACACCCGTCGGTGTCCACTGGTAGATCGTGACATATGGCCCGGCGCCTGTGTCGGCCTTGGAAACGCCCACCGGTCCACTGATCGACTCGTCGACAATCGCCTTGTCGACAAGGATGAGGATGCCCGTGCCCTGCTGTGAAACGTCGATCCGCTCGAAAGCGACATCGAATGCCGTGGTGTTATTGATCGTGATCGCCGGATACCCGCCAAGCACCTTGATCTCGCCGTAGCCCGTGTTGAGAAGATGCCCGAACAACTCTATGTAGCCACCGCTGGTCCTTAGTTCATTGACTTCGAACCGCAGGTTGGTCGTGTCGAAAAAGACGCTGAATCCCGGGTTGGCAAGGGTCGTCTGCGTGAGATAAATGCGGCCTGACTTGCCGGAAGCTACGGCCTGGACCACCTCTGTATACGCTGCGCCATCAATATTCAGCGTGTATGAATCACGGCCGCTCTGCATGATGCCGTTAACGTTGATATACTCGGCATCAATGTGAATCCTGTCACCGTACATACTGTACGGAAGGCGAGGCGCATTGTCTGTTGCGGTATCGAAAGAGCTCTTGAGGTTCAGATCAATCGGCCAGTTCACGTACGCGGACACCACTCCAGCCGCAGTCGCGCTGCCGGCCCCGTACGTGCCGGTCGTGGCACCGGCAACCAGGCTGGCGGGTTCACCGCCGACCGAATAGCTCGTCAGTCCCGTGATGTAAACATCGCCGCCGGCAATGACTATGATGTTCGCCGCCCGGACAGTACCCTCAATACGTATGCTGCCCATGCCGCTCGGTAGCGTCTGCAGCGTGACGTCGCCGCCGTCGTTGAATATCCCCAGGCCACCGGCCGACGGGCTGAGAACCTTGATGTCGGGCCACGGGTAGCTCCCGCCCTGGGGAGGCGAGACAGAGTTTACGTCGAGGTCGTTCCGGACAATAATTGTCGGAGTATTCCCTGCTCCGGGCGGCGGCAATGTGAAGTTCGGCACCCCGGGAACCACCGTTGGATCTACCCCGCTGAATCCCTGGGCATTGTCGTCTGCGGCGTTTGTCTCGTTCCAGTAGCGAATCGAGCCAATGTCATCATCGCCACTTGCGAGGTTCCTCTCCATGAGGATGCCATTGAAGAACACCCCGCCGTTTATGGCCGGGATCGTGATGCCGGTCAGTTCGAGGAACGCGGGTGTGTTGTTGATGATCGTGACAGTGGTGTCGCTGGGTGCGATCAATGTGCCGCTGCCCTGGAACTGGTCGGTACGTACATCGATCACGCCGGCCTGCGCCCATATCGGGCCCACGGTTACTGTAAGGACTGTCTTCCTGGGATATATCGTCGAGACTGTGCCATCCGGCGCGGTGACCGTCTCACCCATCCCGGAGGCCTCCAACTCTGCAGTGATCCGCGTGATTTCTCCCTGGTAGAAAGCCGCCAGCGTGCTGTTTGTGCTCCCGTATTCGGCAAGCATGGCCTCAGCGTCATTGAGTTGCTGGACCATCTGGCTTTCGATCGCCTGGAACGACGTCGTGAACGAGATGCCAAGGTCCGAAACTCCCGTGACCGTGCCCGCAACGGGGTCCCACCCATTGAGTGTCAGCGACTGGTTCCGCGTCAGGCCGGTCTCGATCGTCCCGTTTACCTCGACAACACCATGCGCCTCGGCAAGTTCCTTGCCGGAAAATTGTTCGTCACCGCCGCCGCCCATGGCCTCGCTCAGAGCGTCGCCGACCTCGCTTGCCCAGCTTACCGCCTTCGCCTTGCCCGTGAGCGCAACGGAACCGTAACGTTCAGCATACAGGTTGGCTTGGCGTCCTGTACGGAGCAGCGCATTCGCCTGCACCGTGATAGCATTCTCCTGCACAATGTATGCCTCGGCATCTATGTCGGAAATCGGGATGGCAGAACCGGCGAAACCGTCCCAGCGCGCTTCAACAGTGTAATTGTCGGCCGCTACCAGCATGTCGGCATCGGCGCTGCGCCCGGTAGACAGGTTCAAATCGCCCAGCGCCTGCAACAGGGAACCCCCGCCAATATCAATCTCGTTCCGAGGATGGAGCTCAACTCGTGACGTACCTACGGACACCGTACCGGCCCCGTAGGTCTCGACCTCCGCGATACCGTACACCTCCCCGGAACCACGGGCCCAGATTGTCATCGCACCCGGGCTCAACAGTCTCGAATTCGCTCCAACCTGCACCTTGGCCAGGTCGGTCATGGCCTCAACAGTAACATCCGCGCCTGCACCGGCCAGAGCGCCGCCGGTCGTGAACACGATCTTGTCGTTCACGTTGACGATGTTGAGGGCAGCCAGTTGGAAAACATCATCGTTCGACGCCGGCCCTATGACCTCCATGTAGACATTCGAGCCGATCGTTACCTGGGTCGTCAGTGAAATCGTCGTCGTGCTCTCCGCGCCGGCACCGCTGACTATCCCGCCCGTGCTGCCCTGGATGTCCGTTGTAATGTCCACTCGGTTGCCGACCAGGACGGAGATCGAAAGAGCCGTGATGTGCGAGCCGTTGCCGATTGCGGCATTAACATTGGAGGTGACCGTGTTCGATGAGTCCGCGCCAGAACCCGACAGCGCCCCGTATGACGTCGTCACCACGGTCGAGGTCGAGGTGGCATAGTGCGCCGCAACGAGTTCAAAGGCGCCTGTGCCGCCACTTGTCAAGGTCACCGTGGCCCCACCCGCTACACCGGGCGTGCCGATCTGCGCAACAACAGTAGCGGTGCATGATGTGGTCGGGGCGGCCGCAGCGCCTGATACAACACCACCGGAACCCACCGTAGTTTCGGCGGAATTGCTGTCATTGCCCGCAGCAGTAACGTTGAGGCTGTAGCCGGTAAGAGTCACCGAGTTGCCAAGATAGGCTTGTGTCGTCGTTACGGAGGACGCTGTGGCAGTGGCTGCACCGACGGCAATCAGCCCGTAGGCGTCGTTACTGGAAATCGCGACCTGCTTGGTAGAGTTCGCCGCGGTAACTTGTGTCGCGCCCTCGATCGTCAATACGGAACCGGAGCCAACATAGCCTGTCACGATCCCGGTGTTGGTTGCCGTGCTGAGGCTCGCGTCAATGCCGACCAGACCACCTACAGCACCATACGCTTCGGCATTTGCCGTGGGCAGCGTTCCGGGCAGGGACTGCGAAGCGCCGACCGTCAGGCTGGCTGCATCAATATGACACGATGGCCCCACGAACGCGGATACGACCGGGCTCGCAGTGGCCGTTGCCTTGGAAACGCCGACCGCCAGCAGGCCGCCGTTAATGCCCTTCGCGAAAGCCGTAGCAGTCGGGACAGCGTCCGCCCCGACAAACACATCGCCGGTACGTTCGACCCTGTAAATGCCTGCCGTCAGACCGCCGGCATCAGCAGTAAGATCATAATATGTCCCTGTGCTGCCGCCGGGCGGCACAATGGTGACACTCGGAATCAGCACCCACTGGCTGCCGTTCCTGTAGTATGGTACGCCGAGTACCCGTGCTACCTGGCCGGTTGAAGGATAGCTCGGGAATACATAATCGACCGTCACGGTCTGCTGCACAGGCGATGCTGCCAGGACGTTCGAAGACGCCTCAAGGTAAGCGCTCGTCACGGGGCTTACGATAGCCGTCGGGACGGACCCGCTCCCGGCAAGTATGCCGCCCGCCCCGGCAACCGTGGACGCGTCAGCCGTGTCTTGGCTAAGCGCTCTGATGCTGAGAGACTGCCCCCGTATGTCGGGTCCGCCGGCATAAACAGAGTTCGTTCCACCCGCAGTGGCATCGGCAACGCTCGCCCCCACACCCACAGCGCCGAATGCCAGGCCCAGAACATCGGCCGTGGCCACGTTGCTCACATCCGACGAAACTGTAATCGCACCGCCCACCCGGATATGCGAGCCGGCAGCACCGTCCAGGAAGGTATTGACCGTGCCCTGCGCCGTGACCGACGCGACCGCGCCGGTACCCGCCAGCAGCCCGCCGGACCCGGCCGTGACATCCACAATTGCGCCCTGATCCGCCAGCGGCGCAGTGCCGTCGTGGTTGTAAAGTGTCTGTACCGTCAGTGCCCCACCGACCGTAAGCGTGCCGCCGGCCTGTACCGAGGTCGCAATCGTCGGGCTGACCGTTGCTGTGCCAACCGACGCACCCAGAGCAACGCCGAGCCCCACAGTCACGCCTGTTGCATTGGAAGTGGCACTGGCCTCCGCAATACTCTCCACCGTGAAGTCGCCTGCAACATTGATCATCGCACCCGGCGCTACGGTCGCGGAGATTGTCGGATTGTATGTCGAAGTGGATACTGTGCCGTTCCCCGCAACGATGCCCGCGGAAACGCCAATTGTGTCGCTGTCCAACGCTGCGTCGGTATCCGTCCACACGTGGACACTGCCGACTGTATTAGCCGGATCAGTGTCCTGCCCGACTTCCACGTAGTCGCCGATGTATGCATCAACCGACCCGCCGACCGTCGAGGTTACCACCGTCGCACCGGCGGCAACACCGCCCACACTTACGCCGAGACTCTTCCCGGTGACGGTGTGATCTGATCGGGCGCTTATGTTCAGTGCATTCGCCTTGAGAATCTTCGTCTTTTCGGAATTATCCGTGCCTGCAACGTATGCCTGGGCTGTGTTCGTTACACTGTTAGTAACAACCGCACCACCGAGCGCCCCGAACAGCGCGCCCGCAAGGCTGACTGTAACCGCGAACGTATCGGACGAATCGCCCGCGTCGACCTCCACGTCACCGGCGGCCAAAATCTCCGAGTTTCCGGCGATCGCGGCCTCGATGGGATTCGTAATCGTGTTATTCGAAACCGAGGCATTCAACGCAACCCCGCCGGAGGCACCGATACCGGCAGAGATTGTCACAATCTTGGCGTCAGACTCGGCGCTCAGGCTGATGTCGCCGCCGGTTGATTCGACGTCGGAGTCTGTTATTACGGCCCTGACTGTATTCGAGATGGTGTTCTCTGCTACCGCGGCGCTGCCGGCCACCCCGCCGGAGAGCGCGATGCTGCCCGCAAAGGAAACAATATTTGCCGTGGATTCGACAGTCGTGTCGCTCAGCAGGTCCGCCAGCGAGGTAACGATATCGGCAGGAATGCTCATGTCGTCAAGATAATCGGCCATGGTGTCCGGCAACTTCTCCGCCGCGGTGAGTGTGATAGTGCCACTGGCTTCGATCGTCGACCCAGTGACCGTCGCTTCGACCGTATTGACGATGTCGTTCAAGGTCAGCGAAGCATTCCCGGCAGCAGAGCCGGCCGCACCTATGCCGGCCGCCACCGACCTGATGATGGATGCAGATTCAGAAGTCAGGCTCAGGAGCCCACCGACTATCATGTCCGACTGCGTAACGGCGGCCCGAATGGTGTTCCTGATCGTGTTCTTCGAGACTGCCGCACCAGCTGCACCACCGCCCGAGGCAGCAAGCCCGATTGCCACAGAATCCACCGTGGAAGCGTCCCTTGCGGTGAGCGTTACAGCACCACCCGTGTTGATGTTTGATCGGGTCGCGCCGCTGTTGACGATGGATGCCTCGACGGTCTTGGTGACGTCGTTAAGTGACAGCGACAACTGCGCCGCAACAATGCCCGAGAATGCAACGCCCCCGACAAAGCTCTGGATTACGGCACCAGACTCGGCATCGATGTCCAGCGTGCCGCCGCTCGTGGCGGTTGAACCGGCTATCTGCCCGGTGATCGTGTTTTCAATCCGGTTGTACCCAACCACGCCAGAGATCGCGCCTCCGCCGGAACCGGCAATGCTCAGACCGATGGAACTGATTCTCGACCCCTCGGTGGCGCCGATATCGATGATTCCTCCGGCCCGCACGGTCGAGCCGGCCGAAACCGAAGCATCAACGGTCTTGACGATCACGTTTCCGAAGCCGGTGAAGCTGACTGCGATTGCCCCGGATCCGCCTACCCCGACGGTAATCGCGATTATCCCGGACGATGAATCGGCAGTGAGCAGCACGTCGGCTGAGGAATTCGTTACAGTCCCGTCGGCTTCGACACCAGCACGAACGGTCGATCCGACGATCTGAGCCAGGACCGTGTTGGCTATCACGTTGCCCGAAAGGGCCACACCAACCGCAACCCCGCCCGTCCCGGCAACGCTCACCATGACGGCAAGGATGTTGGAGTTGAGCGGGACAGGGCAGTCAATAAGACTGTCGTTCAATTCATCTTCCCGGTCGTCCGGAACCATCCACTCGGGGATTACAGACGGCGCCAGGTCCAGGGCCGTCAGGCTGACGTCGTCTCCGGCCGTTACCGTGCAGCTGCTGATCGTCGCCGTGATCGAGTTCACGATCACGTTCCCCATCACCGTCACCCGGACCGCAAATCCGCCGGAACCGGACACCCCGATCGCCAGCGCCCTTATGATCGACGACGACGTGGATTCGAGGGACACGGCCGAATCCGTGTTCACAGTCGAACCGGCTATCGTCGTGCCTACGGTATTGACTACGATGTTACCGGACAGGCCGACACCCACCGCCCCGCCACCCGTGCCGGCCACGCCAAACGACAGCGAGTCTATAGAGGAAGTATCCGTGGCCGAGAGCATGACGGCTCCAGCCGCATCTACGTTGGACCCGACGCCGAGTTCGTCGACGATTTCCGCTTCGACCGTATTGCTGATTACATTCGCTGAAAGCGAAACAATCACGGCAGCCGCTCCGGAACCGGCAACGCCGGCTGTGAATCCCATGATACTTGCCTTGGATTCCGCAGAAAGCCATACACCAATCCCGCTGACCGTCTCGGTCGGGGACACAACATAATCGTTCGAACCGGTCGTGACCGTGGAGCCCGCAACCTGGGACCGGATCGTGTTCGTAATCACGTTGGCCCCTATGATCGCACCAACCGCGACTGCGCCCGTACCGGCAACACTGACACCCAGCGCCCTGACACTCGATTCGTCGGCCGAGGACAACCCGACCGCGCCGCCGGCTTTAACGACCGACTCACCGTTGATAAGCGAATCAACCGTGTTCGCAATCGCATTGCCGAAACCTGTGGCGTTAACAGCCACCGCGCCCGAACTGGCAACACCAACGGTTAGCTCGATGATTGCAGCCTTCGAACGGGAACTCATCAGAACATCGGCATCGGCGTTGGTTACGGTTCCGTCTGCCGCTACGCCGGCCCGGACAGTCGAGCCGCTGATCTCCGTACGGATCGTATTGCTGATCACATTCCCCGAAAATGCTCCGTTCACAGCCACGCCGCCCGTGCCCGCCACGCTGACCATGACGGCCAGGATATTTGCGTCCAGATCAATCGGCGAGCCGGCGAGATTGTCGTTCAGTTCGTCTTCGCGGTCGTCGGGAACCATCCACTCGGGGATCGCGAGCGGCGCAATATCCTGCGCGGCGAGGGTGACGTCACCACCGGCAAGCACGGTCGAACCGTCGATAGTGGCGGTGACCGTGTTGACTATCACACTGCCCATGACCGTAATCCGGACGGCAAAGCCACCAGATCCTGACACCCCGATAGACAGTGTCCGAATGATCGCCGATGACACCGAAGAAAGCGATACCGTCGAGTCTGATTCAACCGTGGAGCCGATAATGCCGGTGCTGGTGGTGTTCGTAATGACGTTGGCCGACAGCCCGACGCCCACGGCACCCCCACCGGTACCCGCAACACCAAAGGCCATGGCGTCAATAGTGGAGGTGTTAGCGGCCGACAGGATCACCGCCCCGCCTGCGTCAATGACCGACCCGGTCCCTTCTTCATCCACGATGCGCGCTTCTACCGAATTCGTTACAACGTTGGCGGACAGTGAAATAATGACAGCCGCGGCGCCGGACCCAGCCACTCCGGCCGTGAAACTCATGATGCTCGCGCCGGCCTCTGCTCCAACCCACACACCGACGCCCGTGACCGTCTCCGTCGGCGAGGCAAGATAGTCGTTCGAGCCGGCCGTAACGGTCGAACCGGCGATCCCGGCCGTAATTGTGTTCGTGACAACGTTCGCTCCGATAATCGCGCCTACTGCCACGGCGCCCGTCCCTGCCACGCTCACGCCAAGCGAACGTATCATCGACTCGTCCGCAGCCGACAGCGCCACCGCGCCACCGGCGTTCACCGTCGATCCGCCCGTTATAAGGGCTTCAACGGTATTGACTATCACATTCCCGAAACCGGTAGCGTTTACTGCCACTGCGCCGGAACCGGCAACCCCGATGGTAATCGCAATGATGCCGGACTTCGAGTCCGACTCCAGGATCACGTCCGCCGTCGCATCGGTAACCGTGCCGCCGACGTCCACGCCCGCCCGAACCGTAGACTCGCTTATCTCCGTCCTGACGGTGTTGGTGATTACGTTGCCCATCAGGGCCACGTTGACTGCAACGGTCCCGGAAGCTGCAACGCTGACCTGAACGGCCAGGATATTCGAGTCGAGATCGATCGGCGATCCGTCAAGGTTCTCGTTCAGCTCGTCGGCGCGGTCCGCTGGAACGATCCAGTCGGGGATAATGCTGGGCGCCAGGTCGGTAGCAGTCAATATGACGTCACCACCGGCCTGGACAACAGAATCGCTTATCGTTGCCGTGGTGGTGGTGACTATGGCATTGCCCATCACCGACACCTGGACCGCAACGGTGCCCGACCCGGCTACACCGACGCCGAGCGTACGGATAATGGCAGAAGATTCAGAGATCAGCTCAAGCGCCCCGTCAGTCTCAACTGAAGAAGACTCTATTGCGGCTTCGACAGTGTTGGCCACCGCGTTGGCCGCCATGGCAACACCAACGGCCGCCGTGCCGGCACCGGCCACGCCGAACGCGAGCGCATCAATGGACGATCGGTCCTTTGCCGTAATGCTGACGGCGCCGCCCGCATCGACCAATGAACCGGTCAAGTCTTCATCGCGGATAAATGCACTCGTGCTGTTCGTCACGACGTTGCCGGCGAGGGTTATCTGCACACCAACCGAACCCGAGGCCGCGACGCCGCCTACAAGCGCAAAGATTATCGACTTCGATTCGGCGTCTATATCGAGTGTTGTGCCGGAGGTAACCGTGGAACCGGCGATCTCGGCCGTGATGTCATTGGTTATCACGTTTGCACCGACGATAACCGCGACAGACGCATTGCCAGACGCGGCGATGCTCAATCCCAACGACGCGATTCGCGATTGATCTGTCGCGTTGAGGTCGACCAGGCCGCCGGCGTTAACTGTGGATCCACCCGATATCGCGGCCCGCGTCGTGTTCGTGATCACGTTTCCGAAGCCACTGGCCTGGATCGCTACCTTCCCGGAAGCTCCTACACCTACGCTTATCGCCGTAATACCCGAATCCGAAAGCGCCGTAAGGAACACGTCGGCATCCGCATTCGTGATCGTGCCGCCCGCGTCGACGCCCGCGCGCACGGTCGAACCTTCGATCACGGCCTCGATCGTGTTGGCAACTACATTGCCCATGAGCGAGACGCTGACCGCAACATCCCCGGAACCGGCCACGCTGACCATGATCGCGAGTATGTTCGCATCAAGCGCAACGGGTGAATCCTCAAGCGCTTCGTCGAGATTTGCCTGCTGCTCGGCGGACAAGCCCCATGTCGGGATCACGAGGGGTGCTTCGTCGCTCGCCGACAGCGAGATATCCCCGTCTGCCGTCACCGTCGACCCGCTGATCTTCGCAGTGACGGTGTTCGCCACGCCATTGCCCAGCGCGGATACCGACACCGCCACTTTACTGCCGCCCGATACCCCAATTGCCAGGGCCCTGATGATGGATGAGGACACCGCGTTGACCATGACCCTGTCGTCGGCATCAACCGTCGAATCTGCAACGGTGGCCTCGATCGTGTTGGTAATCGTGTTTGCCGCTATTGCGCCACCGCCGGCAACTGAACCCGAACCGGCACCGCCAAAAGCCAGGGCATCAATAACCGACTTGTCGATCGCGGACACTACAACATCAACACCGGCATCAAGGTTTGAACCGTTCGAGACCCCCGCCGTGATGGTGTTGTTGATGATGTTGACGGCCAGTCCAACCCCGGCCGCAAACTTGCCGGACCCGGCCCCACCAACCGTAACGTTGATGATCTGGGAACTGCTCGTCGAAGGCATCTCGATCCCGGATGTGCCCAGGCTGATCGTTGCAAGGTCCGTCGGTACAGCGGGCGGCTCGATGCCCGCCGCGACTGTTATCGTTCCGGAAGTCGAAGAGACTGTTGAGTCGTCAACAGTTGCGCCTATTGTGTTGCCCACGTAGACGGCAGTCACGGCGACACCCACTGCCGCCTTGGATGACCCGGCGAACCCGCCGGCTACCATCACGACCGTGGTGTTGTCGGACGCATGTATGTAGACATCGCCGCTTGCACTCAGAGTGGAGCCGTCAAGAACCTTCGCCTCGACCGTGTTGATCACCACGCATGTGGAAAGCGACCCGCCCAGCGCGAATTTGTCACCACCGGCACCGCCAAGCGTCACGCTCACAAGAACGCCGTTGGCAAGCGCCCGGACCTCCGCAGTCGAACCCGTTGACGTCACGGTCGACGGATCGATCACGGCAGTCACGTTGTTGACGATGACGTTCACACCGATCGCGGCACCGCCTGCGCCCTGGCTGGTCGAGACCGCCATGCCACCGGCTAGCGCAACGCTGACCTCCCTGTCCTCTGCGGCAATCTCAACAGCGCCACCTGCCGTGATCGTGCTGTTTGTCACGTGTGCGTCGATATCGTTCGTCAACAGATTGAACGCCACCGAGCCGGCGATCGCAACCTTCTCGGCGCCAGCCCCGCTCGCGGCCAGGGTTACGACTGTACCGGTCTCCGAGGCTGTTGCGGTGAAGTCACCGCTCATGCGCAGGGTCGAGTCCTCGATCGCAGCGCGCACTTCGTTGTCGATTGCATTGACCGCTATGGCTGCCCCGACACCGACGGTCTTGCCCGCCGCGAAGGCGCCCGCGAAGCAGTAGATGGACGTCTTGTCGTCGGCCTGGACCGTCACACTGCCCGTCGAACCAACGGTCGTGGTAGTGGTGAGTATCTTCGCCTCAATCGAGTTGTTGATGATATTGACGGAAACCGTCCCGGCACCGGCGTAACCGGAGCCGCCGGAACCGGTGGCCACGCCGGCCGAACCCGTCACCGTGACGATGAGGCAGTTGCCCGTAGCAGTCACCGAAACGTCGCCGGTGTGTTCAAAATTCGTGAGTCCGGAAATTTCCGCCACTGTCGTGTTCTCGGTGTAGGAAAAGCCGATGGCCACGCCAAAGCCGGCCTTGCCTCCGAAACCGCCCGCGCCCGCTATTGCAATCAGGTTCGTGTTGTCGAGCGCGGTTACATCAACCGTGCCGTCCACGGTCCCGGTAGTGTTGCGAAGGGCGGCGGTCACGGAGTATGTTGTTACACTCACGCCCACAGAACCGGCCACCGCGTAGGACTTTTGGCCTACCGCACCGCCGAACCCGGCAGCGATTGCCACGTTCCAGCCTGTGCGCTCTGCATTGATCGACAGGCCGTCCGTCGTTACGCTTGTTGCGTCGTCAACGTAGGCCTCGGTGCTGCCGTACAGCACGTTAACGTTGAATGCCCCAGCGATCCCGGCGCTTGTTGCCGAGCCACTGCTGCTGGCAAACGCTACCGACCCGGCAAGTGAACCGGTGCTCGCCGAGTTGCGGGCATCAACAGCAAGCATCCCGCCGGTCACCGTGATAATGCCCGTGTTGAGCAGGTATGCCCGGGCATCGTCGTTCACCACGTTCAGTGCCACGGATCCCGACACGCCCACGGCCGACTTGTTGTTCTGGGAGGTCTCCGACGTTGAGGAGGTAGTGTCGCCTGCGACATTCCCCTGGAGCTTGCCCTGGTCTTTGCCTTCCAGCAGAAGCGCGCTCCACTTGGACTGCCACGATGCAAGGTCCGAGTTGCTCTGTGAGCTGCCGTCTGAGCCCTGTGTGCCGCCCGTGCCGGGGTTTCCGCCCGGTCCCGGCGCATCCACGGGACCTGTATCAGCTTTGCTCCTGGCCACACTGCCCGCCGCCGCCATGGTGCCGACAAATCCGCTGTTTGACGCCGTCACTCGAACGTTGCCGCCTGCCGTGATCGATCCGCGCGTCCCGGACTCGGTGTCGGATGCCAGATCGCCTATGACGGCCTGCGTGTCACGGAGGACGGCGTGTATTCCGATCGCCGCGCCGATGCCAACGTGTCCCGAAACCGCCACGCCCCCCGCAACGTTAACCGCAACCGTGTTATCCTCGGCCAGGACAACTGGCGAACCGTTGTCCGCCGGGTCTATCTCTGCCGGGTCAAGCGCAAGGTTGGAACCGATATCGAGAACTGCCCCGTTCTCGACCTGCGCGGTGGTCTTGTTGTTCACAAGCGTGAAGATCACTACTCCGTTGAAAGCGATGTTGTCCGACGTTCCACCCGAGGCGGCAACCTCCACACTCAGGACGTCGTTCGTGGCACCCACCAGCAGGCTGTCTGCGTGTATGATCGCGCCGTCCTCGATACGCGCGTCAACCGTGTTGTCCAGCCCGACCCACATCAGGGTCACGCCAACCGCGCCCTTCTTCCCACCCTTGGAGCCCGCTCCCCCGAGGCTCTTTTCCCAGGACATCATATTGAAACTCACGCCCTTGAC
>SPBP01000329.1 GCA_004525935.1 Lentisphaerales bacterium
GAACCTGCAACCTTCTGATCCGTAGTCAGATGCTCTATCCAATTGAGCTACAGGTACGTCAGAAGCTCGCATCGTACCAGACGCGATACCCCGCATTCAAGGGCAACCAGCAGTTGAGTTCCACCTTGTTTCGCACCGTGGGCCGTGGTATGATCACTGGTGACTTAAGAGGAGCTGTTTATGGCACTGCTTTTCACAGATAGTGGCGATCCGGAAGCGAACGACTACTTAACGAACTATGTTGAGTTCGATCCGGAAGATCCGGAAAGCGTGGAATCCGCCCGCAAAAAGAGGGACAAAGTTGAGCATTCGGCTGAGTCGGATGATTGCACGCTGCCTGACGGCCGGAGTGAGGCTGCCAAGAAGCGCGACGAGGAACTCAAGAAGAGCCAGCACCGCCGACGCAGTATACCGAAAACAGTTCGTGTAGATTTTCCACCGAAATAACGTCCGTTGTTTCCCATTTTATCAATCATGAGGTAGCAGTTTGTCATTTCTGCCTCATGAGCAGGCTGAAGAGCATGGTCCCGAGCAGGTGGACCTCCCACTTTGCGCAGGTTTTACGAAAGACCCACTTCAACGCACGGCCGCACCCGCGAATGGCACGGATGGTGCTCGTACTATATGCTGTTCGCCTGTCGGTCATTCCGGCGTAACCGGACCACACTAGAAGGTACGAGACACGGCCGTAAGTAGCATGGCTGAGTGAAACGGTCCAGATGTTCGCCCGATGATCGGCAGGCGATTCTTTGTTTCCAGACACTGCCCGGACGGTTCGGCCCCGGCGCGGCAAGCATACGGGGCCTTTGACTTTTGCGGCCCATCACCCTAAACTCTCCCCTTTCTCAGCGTGACCTGGAGAGCGTGAACTTATGGACCGGGAAAAAGATACCCAGAAGAATCTGGAGCCGGAACGGGACAATGAGTCGGATGCGAGGCCCCAGACGGAGCTGATTGAGTCCGAGGAAGCTTCGCGTCAACCTTCAGCAAAGCTTAAGTTCAGACCTTCGGAAGCACTGCTTTCCCAGTACGATATAATCGAAAAGATAGCCGATGGTGGTATGGGCGTTGTCTACCTCGGGCGGGACAGAAAGCTTGGCCGGTATGTTGCGATTAAGCGTCTGCATGTGTCCGGCCTAACCAGCAATTCACTGCGGCTCAGGTTTTTCAGGGAAGCCAAGGCTGTCGCAACCCTTCGCCATACCAATATCGTTCACGTCTACGCATTCAGCGAAGACAGCGATGGTCCGTACATAGTTATGGAATATGTGCCTGGTCCTCCGGACGTCTCGGAGTCGAAAAGCCCAACACCCCCGTTCGACCTTGCTGACCGTGTGCACCGGGACGGTCCACTCCACCTGCACGATGCCATTGACTTGGTCCTGAAAGTCGGTAATGCCGTCGAATACGCACACAGCTGCGGAGTTATTCACCGGGACCTGAAGCCTTCGAACGTTCTTATCGATGAAAACGGTGAGCCGAAGATTGTCGACTTCGGGTTAGCCCGCCAGTTGGGTGTGTCGGAGGCCCGCCTTACGGCAACGGGTGACAAGATGATATCGCTCGGTTACGGTGCACCGGAGCAGGAGTCAGACGCGAGCGAGACAGATGAACGCACGGATGTCTACGGGCTAGGCGCCCTGATGTATTTCAGTCTGACGGGTCAGAATCCGCGCTACTTTCGCCAGGATGCCATTCCTGACTCGCTACGCATGCCTATCGTTAAGGCCCTGGAAACTGACCGAACGAAGCGCTGGTCGAGTGTCAAGGAATTCTCAGCCGCGCTTGTCCTGGTGAAGCTGCCCTCGAATTTTCAGATGCCGACCATTAAGAGCACATGGCGTTGCAAGTGGTGCGACACAGTGAACCCGATTGCAATCCGGTTCTGCGGGAAATGCGGATGGGACGGCGGCGAGTTCTGCAGCGAATGCGGGGCGGAGAGCCGTGTTGGCGTGCAGTTCTGTGGATCGTGCGGGGCCGACAGCCGACAATATGAACAGGCTGCTACGCTGCGGGATAGCCTGCTTCGCTATGTAGCCACCAAACAGTATGACCAGGTCCTGCGGCAGCCTGAGCAGCTTACCGGTTTTCATCCCGTTGGTCCGAACGGCCTGAAGTTCGTGGAAGAGCTTCAGGCGATCCATACGCGTGCCCGTGAAGCTATTGCTCGACTCCGTCAGCTGAGGGAGTTGATCAAGCAGGACATGTCAGGCGAGGACTACAAACGTGCCAAGCTTCATATCGATGAATACGATACGCTTTCTGATGACGGCATGTTTAGGGGGGATGGGGATGCCCTGCCCCGCCTGGCGCTGGAGCGAAGCATGAAGCGCGCTCGTACCGCTATCGAGCAGCGCGATTGGGATTATGCGGGCGAGATGGCTAATGCCATACTTGCAGTGGAAAGTGATAACCGGCACGCGAAACATCTAATCACGTTACTGAAGTATCATCGTTGGCGCATAAGAGTTCGGACTGTGGCGATTGCCTTGATAGTCCTGTTCTTTGTTTATGTGTTCAGTGCTGCACCCGCATATCGCGCAATGGGCAGACCGGATTCCGGTTCATATCACGTCTTCTTTAGATTTGCGCGGCTTTTGCATGATGCAACCATCATGCGAAGACCAATGGAAGGCTATGCTAAGCTGTGGGGCGTGGATGATCTGTACGCAGGCGGAGAACTACAGGACTCCGGGACATCAGGACCATAGGGCTACAGGACAACGGAACAACGGGCCTGCCGACTGATCTCAAACCCGAACACCCAATATCCAACAAGGAATATGCAACTTCCAAGTCTCGTAATCGTCCTCGGCAGTTCGGTTGCGTCCGCAGAAAACGCGACGGGCGAAGGATCGAGGACGAGGACCGTTCGTCACGCTACGCGTTCCTCACTGAGGACGAGGACGATTGAGTCCTCCTGACATCTGAAGCACTCGTTACACCATCTTCAGTAGATCCATAGGGCTGCCTATTACAGCCGCAGCTCCATGAGCCGAGAGTTCCGCTTCGTCCCTGAACCCCCACAGAGCTCCGACGGGGAACATGCCGGCGTTGACGGCGGTCTCCATGTCTGTTCCACTGTCGCCTAGATAGAGTATTTCAGCGGGCCGCAAACCGAGATCTGCGGCGGTTTCGAGGGCGCCTGCCGGATCGGGTTTCAGAGGAGTGCCCTCCTTCTGGCCACGCACGACGGCAAATTTCCAGTTCGGCAGGAATTGAGCGATGCAGTCAATGGCAAAATCTTCAGGCTTGTTGGTAAGCACAGCCAACTTCAGGCCACGCGATATAAGTGCATCCAGCATCAAAGGCACGCCATCATAC
>SPBP01000125.1 GCA_004525935.1 Lentisphaerales bacterium
CGAATGAAAGAAGTGCAGCAACGCCGGATAGTAGACCGGGGCCAAACGCAAAGCTCGGATAATCGAAATGACGCCATAGACATCCTGCCGCGTGACCACGCCGGCGAAGGCTACCACGAACCAGGCGAACGTCGCCTGGCGCGTGAAAGCCGGGCGTAGCGCTCGCAACAACTCCTCCAGAACTCCCATCATTGAAAAACCTCCATTTTGTTGTGGAAGGCAAGGCCGCCCGTAGACTATGCTATACAGCATAGTCTAATAGCGCAAGGAGGTTCGATGAAAAGGTCAGTGGAGACGATGCAACGACAGGTCCGGAAACTTCAGGAGGAAATGGGCCAACTCGGCCCCGTGATGCGCGGTTCCGTGGTCATTATCGGCACGCGCAACAAGCAGCCCTACTTCTCGCTCAATAAGGACAAGCGTACCCGCCTGATCTACCTCGGCCAGAAACGGGTCGCGGGCGCTCAGGCGTACTCGAAGAACTACAAGCGACTGCTTGCCATCGTGGAGGAAATGACTATCCTGAACATGGAATTGATCAAGCGTGACGCCGACCTCTGATCGCCGTCAGGTGGTGCTCAGATCAGGTCGAGAACTTGTGACTGTCGAGCTTAGTTCTCGATACTGTCATCAAAAGATTGACTCCGGGATGAATAGTACGTCCCCGTTACGGAGCACGATGTCCTGGCTGAGTTCTCCCTTTGAGCCGACAACACGAAGATCCACGTTAATGACCTGCTTCTTTCCGTCCGGCCCTTCACGGATCACCCGTATTGCGCTCTGCTTGGCGCTTGGAGCAAAGCCACCCGCCTGTTGAATCGCCTGGCTTACGGTCAACTTCTGAGTAGGCGGAATGTTGACAGGCCCGGAGTCCCCTACGCAACCGAGTACGGTGACATACCCCCAAGGTGATATGGCATTCTCACCAGTAATTGCGGAGAAATCAACCTCAATCTGTGGCTCAACCAGATAGTCTTTATTGTATAACTCGTAGAGCTTCTCGCTCAACGTCGCCAGAGATAATCCTTCGACTTTAACCACCCCCAGAAGTGGGAGGATGATGTCACCCTCGGCACTGATGCGCTTATTCTTTTCATCTATCTCAACGTCACCGTCAACAAGCGCCCGTATATTCAACATGAAGCCCGGCTTCAAGTGAGGCGCCCGGGCGATCTCCAGCCTCGGCGAGGGTTTATCAGGCAATACCGAAACACAACCTGACACAGCCATGGTGAGCAGGACAAGCACTGCCGCAATTGCGACTTGCCGCTCGTAATTGGTCTTTCTTGCAGTATTCATGGTTTCAGACTCTATCGTTCTACCACAGGCCGCTCTTCATGGGCCTGTCTACTTCTCTGCCGGTGTGCTGAACAATAGCTGCTCCAGACCGCCTGAATCAGGCGGATCACTCATAATTGTGAAGCCGTCCGGCGCCAGCCGGTGAATGGCCATTCCACCATACGTCGGCAGTTTCATAAGCCGGACCAGTTCAGCTACGGCATCTGCCGCAGCCTTGTCGTCCATCCGCAGCAGGAGTGGGATATTGCACGTGATATCGACGTGCAAAAGATCGACGCGACGACCTGCCCGCCAGTGTGTCTTGATGAGCTCTTGCTCAACATACTTGTCCCTGTGTCTGGTCACAAATGCAACATATATATCACGGGCATCCTGCAGTTGAAAATTGTCGTGGAGATAGATGACTGCTTCAGTGAAAAGGGCATTGAGCGAAATCCCTTTTGCATCTATATCGGCATCAAGAAGCAGCCACTCACAGGCTTCAATGGCATTGGTGCACCCTATATTGCGAATCACCCTCAGTGCGCGGGTCGCACGGTCCTGGCGTCGTTCGTTGATATAGCTGCAGTCCCTCAAATCTACTTCTCTCAGAAGATAGGGCAGTGAATCTTTCCCAAGTGCCACCAGCTGATCCTTGGCTTTCGCATTCTGTCTTTTTGAACTGCTGAGGTCGCGCACCAGCGACTTGAAAGTGGCCTCACTGACAGCGCTGTTGCCGGCCGGATATCGCCTGGCAACAGGTGACACACAACCTGAAGCCGCAGCACAAGCGACAAGCAAAACCGCATAACGTACCAACTGCATCGCTTTCCTTTTCAATAACCGCTACCAGGCAGCCATAAATGGCGATCTTCCTGGCATCTGGATACACCACAACGCAGCAGTACCCAAAGCCCGCGTACCGGTTTCCCCTGTTTCTCGCCGTGAGCAGCTGAAGTGCCGGCCACGGCGATACACAAACAACGTATAATCTACCGTTCAGACCTACAGTTGTCAAGGTCTGGGCAGTTGTCAATGCCTGGGCAGGAGGAGCAGGAATCAGAGGAATCGTACTCAGGGATTCCTCTTGCTATTTTGGCATGGATTACTAGAGTGACCGGTAAGAAATTGGATGGCTAAGGAGAAATAGGCAATGAGACCCCTCAAAATTACCGTTTTTATGGTAGCTGTGTTTGTCCTTACTATTCAGGGCTTTCGTCACGTATATGTTCGCTTTCTCGAGACCAGAACGTCGGTACTTGAGCGATATGAAGTTGGGGATACGGAGAAAGTAGTCAACAGCGTGCCATCTCTGGCTGAGTTGGTAGAGCAGTACGAAGTCGCCAAGAAGACCGTTGATGAACTGGAGGAGCAGAGAAGAGAGGGCGCGGCCAGCCGGTCGGAAGCGAACTGGCTTGTTTTTGAGGAGACGTTCAGGGAGGAACACAAGCAGGCCTACGAGTTGGAGTCGAGCCTGAAGAAGGGAATTCGTGAGTGGGAGGGAAAGAGCAAGGAGATCAATGATCTGCGCGTGTTCTGGCTTCTTGGCTTTGCGCTTGTAGTGATTGGTGAGCTATTTGAGATTTCCGGGCGTGCATGGATCGGTATGTCACTGATCATTCCTGGCCTTGCGGAGATGATATGGTGGACGAGCCCTTCCTTTGGTTTGGCTGGCGGACCTCACGAATTTAATCGGATGCTCATCAACAAGCTCGTGCTCACTCTCATAACGCTCGTCTTGGTGATGATCGGCTGGTACCTCAACGAGAAGAGGGAGAAAAGACGAGGGGCAGCCACAAACTGAGCCCACTGAACATCCCTGCCTCGCAGCGCCGTTATTTCCTACCGTTTCTTATGGTCAACACGCTCTCTCGCAATCGTATACCCGTCTTCCAGTAGTCGATCAACCGCCATAGTGCCGTATGCTGCCGCGCCCAGGTGGCGGAGAAGGCATGCCACGACATCTTTGGCCCGCCGATCGCCCGTCTTGATAAACAAGGGCAGCCCATAGACTACGTCAACCTGAACCTTCTTAACGTAACGACCTCCTTCCCAGTGCTGTTTGGCGTAAACACGTTCCAGGTATTTGTCGTGGCGCCTCAAGACAAACGCTGTGTAGATCGCGCGTGCGTTCTCGTTCGCTTTTTGATCGTCGTCCGTGAAATTGTCGCAGACATAGGTGATCGCCTCCGTCAATAGTGCGTGCCTGCTACTAATTCGTTCGGGCAGCTCGGTATCAAGGAGAATTCGTCGGCATGCAGGGAGTGCGTCGCTTGTGCCGATACGCTTCATGACTCGCAGGATTCTTGCGCCGTGTTCAATCTCGCTTTGCGTTGCATGCCTTTTCTTGATCTCGAGTTCCTTAAGCAGAAGGGGGACAATCGTATCTCCAAGGGCAACCAGCCGCTGCGTTGCCAGTTCGTTGCGCATTTTGGATGCACTCACGTTCTTGATCAGGGCGTTGAGTTCCGATATCGAGGGGCCTGAAGAAGGAACCGGTTTGGAGTTCAAGGATGCCGTTTGTGCGCACCCGAAGAAGAAGAGCGACGTCACGACAACAGCGAATGTGGCCTCATGAATTCTCACTAATGGTCTTTTCTCACGTATTATCGAGCTGTTGAATCCGCGCGGCAGGGCCGATGACCATTCCGCGTGTTCCCTGCGCCTGCGGCCCCGCCAGAACGTCTCATGCACAGGTTCCGCAGCAAGAAGCTGCGACAAAGACTCCTGGAAAAGGTTACTGCACATCGAAGGTAGATGCAATCCACGAAAGAAAGAGCTTCTTGGCACGATTACTGGACTATTGTCCCATTGAGATTTGCCGGAAAGCCAACGCATATGCTATACGAGAAACAGTGCTTTGACCCAACCCCGGGGATGAGGTTTCACTCAAATGAAACAAGTGCTACAATCATTCCGAACGGTGTAAGCTTCGATCAGGCTGCCTTCACAACCCTCGGAGCTATAGCAATGCAGGGCGTGCGCCAGGCCGATGCGCGCATAGGTGAAAAAGTTGCCGTGATAGGACTCGGACTCATCGGACTCCTGACAGTTCAACTCCTGAAGGCAGCCGGAGGATATCAATACGATCATCATCGCTACGCGCCATGGAAGTCACGCGGACCTCGTCTGCCGTTCACTTAAGGCAGGCAAGAACGTCTTTGTCGAGAAGCCCCTGGCTATTTCCGCCCCGCAGCTTGAAGAGATCGAACAGATTTGTAGGACAAAACCGGCCGCGGTGCTTATGGTCGGATATAATCGACGGTTCTCCGCTCACGCGACGTCGATTGAACAGGCATTTCACGGACTTTCAGGACCAACGACCATCCTGTACCGAATTAACGCCGGCGCACTGCCGGATGATCACTGGATCTATGACCCCAGCGAGGGTGGCGGCCGTATCATTGGCGAAGTCTGCCATTTCGTGGACCTGTGTGAATACCTGACAGACTCCCCGATCGTTGAAGTCTTCGCCGCCTCCCTCGGACACGGTCACTCCCGAACGAACCCTGATGAGAACGTATCGATCACGATGCGACACGAATCCGGATCACTGTCGTCCATTCAGTACATCGCAACTGGAAACAGCACGCTGGCCAAGGAACGGATAGAAGTGCATAAGGACGGCAAGTCGGCAGTGATTGATGACTTTCGATCGACGACGTTCTTCGGGCTGAGTCAACAGCCCGTCCGGGGCAGGCAGAACAAGGGCTTCGCAGAAGAACTTGCGGCCTTTGCCGCAGCCATACGCAAGGGCAATACGTTCCCCATTCCGATTGACAGCCTGATACGGACCACACGCACAACATTCGCTATAATCGACTCGCTGAAAACCGGCAAGCCCGTCGCAGTCTGATGCGCGAATAGCCACTCACGATTGTTCTCCCCATGAAGAGCATGAAGGACATAAAGCATAACGGCCGTCCATCCATATTCCACGCACGCTAAGCGTATTGATTCTCAACACTACTTCTAGAGCGGTTGAAAGAATACTGTAGCCGGAGGGGCGCAGCGAATTGTGCGTGGCCAAGGAACGCGAAGCTGGAATATTCATCTGCTCTGGATAACGGGTATGGGAAGAGGACACCCGAGGCTGGCGGCTACCTGCTGAATATCGGTTGAACCCGGACTCCGCGGTCGCTCAAATGCGAGCCAGATTACAACATGAGTTGCCGGCACATACCGACCGCGCGCACCCCCACTTACCATCGCCGGAAGGCTCGTGACGAAGTCTGTCTCGGCATGTCCGTCCTGAACGGCAAGACGTGGCAATCGCGTGGTCGATACATCCGTCCTGCTCTTACCGGCCACGAAAGCCGACTTCAGCAGAAAGCTCCTGTTCGCAGGCTGGCTTCTATTGAACACAATCCGCAATGGAATTCGCAGCTTCTTCCCGGATTGCCAGGTCTGCGGATTTGTCGCAGGGAACAGCAGGCACTGTTCATCACACGGCATGCTGGTGATGGACACCGTTGAAATAGATTGGCCCGCCGCAGTGACGAGCCCTTCGTCATCCGCGTTGAGCACACAGCCGTTCCTACTCAAATTGTAATCCTCAAGAGCCTCGTCGGCGACGCTGCGGAATACTTCTATGTCCCGGTCCAGCTCGGCCCTGGATGATGCCGAGTCGGCCACGATCCACTTCAACTCCCCCAGCATGCCCGCCGAATCAAGGTACGACCCCAGCGTCTTGTTGCCGAACAGTTTCTGCTTCGCAGAATTCCTGTTCCATTCCAGGACAGCATTGCGATGGTCCGCAAGCCGCTTATCAAGGCTGAGCTTGATCTCATCTCCGATACAGACCATCCTCAATTCATCCACGAGCTTCCTGTAAATCGTGAAGTCTTCCATGAGCTTCTTCGGGCTGCTATCATAAGCGTCCAGCACACCAAGATTCCGGGCCAGCAGTTTTGCCTGCATGTCAGCAAGCACCTTCTCAATACGGGTAGCATATACGCCCGCCGCATCCTTGAATCGTATCATGTCCAGCTCAACGGCAATTTCCTGAAACAACTTCGGAGTGGTCGGACCTCGCTCGAACCTGATGACGAGCGTGTCTATCTTCCTACCCGTTTCCGGGTCCATGTTGCCTACTGACTTCCATTCCTGTTCGAGCATGCCCAGTTGTTTCCTGAGTTTGGGATGGCGGCTGAGCATCTTTCTGATCCTGCTGAGCGCGTCGTTTGCCTGATCCGCGGTGTAGCTCTTACCCCGCTCGATCTTTGGTACAACGCCGTCCAGCGCCGAACTGTCAAACCGCCTTCTCTCGCCGCCAGCCGATGGCACGCAGTAGACGCTGCCGCCCTGCTCCGTTACGCTTTCGACCCACAAGCTCTCTCCGCTCTTGGTGATCACGAGAAATGCACCGCGTGCCCAGCCGCCCCACAAAAGGACAGCGACCGCTACCGCTGCCGTTGATGTTGCCGTTCGCCGTCTCATACCAGCCATTTTCCCCGCTATGCACCCTCTTTTCAATCACTTTCTCCTCTGCCGGGCAGTGTTGGGGCGTCAGGTGTCGATTCAGAGCTCGGGTTTCATGTGTGTTCACACGTGAATCGTCCTCGTCCTCGTCCTCGAATAGGGTGTCAAACAGAAATCACGACGTGACACAGAACCAGCCCGCAATGCTGCCGTGGATCTTCCGCAAATCAGTCTTTGAGCGTTTTGTGCCTTTTTGTTTGCCCCGGGTTTATCCGGGGGTGGCTATCAATATCGGCGCTTATCGGCGGTTGCATTTGAGTCCGTCAAACATCGGGGAC